>NZ_JBSVVZ010000027.1:0-80294 GCF_054071875.1 Pseudomonas sp. SDO524_S393
AAAAGAGGGTTCCCCAGAAACCCCGCCTCAGAAAACAATCCCGCTCCCACACAAGCCCGGTCCCACATAGACCGGCACGTACAGCGGTTGTGTGGTGATTATTGGTTTTTCACCAGCACCGGCTCGGCGCGGTACTGATCAGGAAACAGCTTTTTCAACGACGCCACCTTGGGCAAATCGTTGATCACGATGTACGGGTAGGACGGATTCTCGGTGAGAAAGTCCTGATGGTAGGACTCCGCCGGGTAAAACGCCTTGCCCATCTCCACTTTGGTCACGATCGGCTTGTCGAAGGCCTTCGCCGCATCCAGTTGGGCGATATAGGCCTGGGCGACTTTTTGCTGCTCGGCATTCTGCGCGAAGATTTCCGAGCGGTACTGGGTGCCGCTGTCCGGGCCCTGACGGTTCAGCTCGGTCGGGTTGTGGGCTACCGAAAAGTAGATCTGCAGCAGCTTGCCGTAACTGACCTGGCTCGGGTCGTAGGTCACCGACACCGACTCGGCATGGCCGGTGTCACCGCCACTGACGGTCTCGTACTGCGCGGTACTCGCCGCGCCGCCGTCATAGCCGGACACGGCGTTTTTCACGCCTTGCACATGCTGGAACACCCCTTGCACCCCCCAGAAGCAGCCGCCGGCAAACACGGCGGTTTGCAGGTTGCCGGACTCGGCCGGCAGGTCCAGCGCCGGTGGTGCAATCATCACGGCGTCATCGGAGGCACCGAAGGAAAACGCCGAGCTCTGACCGACGAAAGCGGCGAAGGCGAGCGCGGGCAGCAGTCTGAAAACTTTCATCAATTTCACTCCATTACGCGGTCTAGCGTGGGAGCTGGCTTGCCTGCGATAAGGCCGTGTCAGTTGAAGCATCGGCCGTTGATACACCGCTATCGCAGGCAAGCCAGCTCCCACAGTGATTGGGTTTTCAATTCAGCCGAACGTGAAGGCATACGCCTCCACCTGCGGGTCGAGGAATTCGATGGTGAAGGTGCGGTCCTGTACGGCGCCCGGCTGACGCACCAACTGGTAGAGACGCTGCTCGGTCACGGTGCCGCTGCCGTCCGGCGCCACGTCCGTACCATGGGCATCGCCCGGGGCCTGGCCATCGACGGTCACTTTGAAACGCACCGGCTTGCCGTCCGCACCAGGGCCCAGCACCAGGTGCAGGTCACGGGCATGGAAGCGATAGACGATGCGCCCGCCCGCCTGGTCAAGGGTGGCTTGCTGGCCCCCCACGTTCCACTGGCCTTCCAGGGTCCAGTTGTTCAGGGCCAGCTTGCCGGCTGCCGGGTAGTTCGCCACGGTGTTGGTTGCCACATTGCCGCGGGTGACGAAATTTTCCGCACGCTGAAAGCCCAGGTAGGTTTCCGGTGACTGCACTTCGTTCATGTCCGGCGCTTGCTGCACGCCTTTGGCGTCCGCCTCGATCAACCCTCCGGCAACGTTCTTCGCGCCGGCTTCGCGCAGCAACTGCTGGATTACCCGCTCCGACTCGGCGTAGTCACCTTCACCAAAGTGGTGATAGCGAATCTGGCCCTTGGCATCAGCGAAGTAATGCGCCGGCCAGTACTGGTTGTTGAAGGCGCGCCAGATCTTGTAGTTGTTGTCGATGGCCACCGGGTAATTGATGCCCAGGTCCTTCATGGCTTTGGTGACGTTGCTCACGTCACGCTCGAAGGCGAATTCGGGCGCATGCACGCCGATCACCACCAGGCCCTGGTCGCGGTACTTCTCGGCCCAGGCTTTCACATACGGCAAGGTGCGCAGGCAGTTGATGCACGAGTAGGTCCAGAAATCCACCAGCACCACTTTGCCCTTGAGGGCTTCGGCACTCAGTGGCGCGCTGTTGAGCCATTGCACAGCGCCATCCAGCGCCGGAAGCGCGCCTTCGATGGGCAAGGTGTCGCTGTGGTTGGCCGCCATCATCATCGCGCCCCCGGCCATCATCGCTCCGCCTTTGGGCTCAGGCTTGGCGCTCAGGCTGTCCACCAGACGCTGCTCCAGACTGCCGGTGGAAGCCGTGGACAAGCGTGACAACACGCCGGTGTCCAGGCCGAGGGCGATGGCCGCCACACCGGCCAGCATCAATGCGCCCAGACCACGGCGCAGCCATTCGCCGGCACCGAGGGACTTCTTCATGAAACCGAAGACTTTACCGCCGACCAGCAGGGCCAGGGCGAGCGAAGTGGCCGCACCGGCGGCGTACGCCAGCAACAGCAAGGTAGTGCCGATACTTGCGCCTTGCAGCGCCGCACCCGTGAGCACCAGCCCCAGGATAGGCCCGGCGCACGGCGCCCACAGCAGGCCGGTGGCCACGCCGATCAGGAACGACGCGCCCGGACGCGGTCTGGCATCCGCCCCGGCGGCCTCCGACAGACGACTGCCGGCGGCGACCAATGGACGTGTCAGGCGTTCCGACAGCTGGGGCAACAGGAGCGTGAGTCCGAACAGGGCCACGCACAGCAACGCGAGCCAGCGCCCGTATTGATTGACTTGCACCACCCAGCCGCCGCCCACCGCCGCCAGCGAGGCGACCAGGGCGAACGTCACCGCCATCCCCGCCAACAGCGGCAAGCCACTGCGCAAAAACGGCTGCCCGGTGCGAGCGAAGACAAAAGGCAGAACAGGCAGGATGCACGGACTGACAATCGTCAGCACGCCGCCCAGATACGCGAGAACCAGAAGCCACATGGGATCGACCCTTTTGATACGAGTGAAAAGACATCGGCTCAAGCCGCCGTAAAGGTCATGGCAGCGCCGTTCATGCAGTAGCGCAGGCCGGTGGGTGCCGGGCCGTCATCGAACACGTGCCCTTGATGCCCCCCGCAACGCCGGCAGTGAATTTCCTTGCGCACCACGCCGAAAGAGGTGTCCACATGGCTGGCCACGGCGTTGTCCAGCGGTTGCCAGAAGCTGGGCCAGCCGGTGTGGCTGTTGAACTTGGTCGCCGACGAGAACAGCGGCAAGGCACACCCGGCGCAGGCGAACGTACCGGCGCGGTGCTCGTCATTGAGGGGGCTGGAGTAAGGATGCTCGGTGCCCTCCTCGCGCAGGATTTCGTACTGCTCGGCGGTCAGCAGGCTGCGCCATTGCGCGTCGGTGTGGTTGACCTCGAAGGTTTCGGCGGCGTCGGCTTCGGTGACCATGTTGATCTGCTTCAGCAGGCCGCCGGCCAGAACGGCGACGCCCAGGCCACCCCCGGCCAGGAGGAGTTGTCGACGTGAGTACATAGGGTTCTCCTTGATCCATCACAATGCATTTCGCGGCAAGCGGGCTTGTGTGGTGAGCAGGCTTGCCCTGCGCCGGGCTGCGTAGCGGCCCCAAAAAAGCGGGAGCGCTGCGCACTCCAGCGCGGGACAAGCCCGCTCACTACAACAGCCTGTTTCGATGGGGTAATCCTGCGCGTTGAGGGATCGCGAAATCCTCACGCAGAGTTAAACAATTCGTGATAACTACACTGTTGCAAAACCCGCACAATGCGTGGACCCAAAGCAAAGGTTTCTCTACATGGATCAGCCCAAACGTGTCCTGGTGGTCGAGGACGACGCCCACATCGCCGACTTGATCTGCCTGCACCTGCGCGACGAACAGTTCGAGGTGGTGCACAGTGCCGATGGCGCCGAAGGCCTGCGCCTGCTGGAGCAAGGCGGCTGGGACGCGCTGATCCTCGACCTGATGCTGCCCGGCGTGGATGGCCTGGAAATCTGCCGCCGCGCGCGCGCCATGGCCCGCTACACGCCGATCATCATCACCAGCGCCCGTTCCAGCGAGTTACACCGCATTCTCGGCCTGGAACTGGGGGCCGACGACTACCTGGCCAAACCGTTTTCCATGCCCGAGCTGGTGGCACGGGTCAAGGCGCTGCTGCGCCGGGTCGATGCCATGGCGCGCAACCTGAAAATGGACGCCGGCAGCCTCGATCTCGACCAGCTGTTCATCAACCCGCTGACCCGCGACGCCACCTTGCGCGGCCAGCGGCTGGACCTGACCCCGCGCGAATTCGACCTGCTGTACTTCTTCGCGCGCCAGCCCGGCAAAGTGTTTTCGCGCATGGACCTGCTCAACGCCGTATGGGGCTACAGCCACGAAGGCTATGAACACACGGTGAACACCCATATCAACCGGCTGCGCGCCAAGGTCGAGACCGATCCGGCCAACCCGGTGCGCATTCTCACGGTGTGGGGCCGGGGCTATAAATTTGCCGAGAGCACGCCATGAAGCTGACCCTCACCCAGCGCCTGTCCCTGGTGTTTGCCCTGTTGCTGCTGATTTGCAGCGGCACCTCGGCGTGGCTGCAGGTACGCTCCAACCGCATGCATGAACTGGAGGTGGTGCAAGGCTTGTCCCGCGATCTGGCGGCACATATCGCCCGCGATACCCAACTGATGGACGCCGACGGCCTGAAGCCCGACGCCGTGCGCAACCTCTTCGGCCAGTTGATGCTGGTGAATCCGAGCGTCGAGGTGTACCTGCTCGACATCGACGGGCGTGTGGTGGGCAACGCCGCGCCCAGCGGGCATTTGCTGCGTGAACAGGTCGATCTTGCGCCGATCCGGCGTTTTCTCAGCGGCGCCATGCTGCCGATCCTCGGCGACGACCCGCGCAGTCTCGACGGGCGCAAAGTGTTCAGCGCGGCGCCCCTGAAGGCCAACGGTCAGCAAACCGGATTTCTGTACGTAGTACTGCTGGGCGAGGCCCATGATGCCTATGACGCCAAGGACGCCACCGGCATGGCGCTGAAGATCGCCCTGTGGTCCATCGGGCTGGTGGCCCTGCTGTGTCTGCTCGCAGGTTTCATTGCCTTTGCCTGGATCACCCGCCCCCTGCGCCAATTGACCGACAAGGTCGGCCGGTTCGATATCAACGGCGCGCCCCAACCCCAGGAAACCGTCACGCCGCAATTGGACAGCGGCGATGAAATCGCCGTGCTTGACCATGCTTTCGTCCAGATGGAGAACCGCCTGGGCGAACAATGGCGCGCCATTACCCACCAGGATCAGGAACGTCGGGACATGGTGGCCAATATCTCCCACGACCTGCGCACCCCCCTGGCATCGCTGCACGGCTACCTGGAAACCCTGTCCCTCAAGGACGCCAGCCTCACCGCCGAAGAGCGCCGCCGCTACCTGGGCATCGCCCTGGACCAGAGCCGCAAGGTCGGCGGCCTGGCCCAGTCACTGCTGGAGCTGGTGCGCCTGGAACATGGTTTCGTACAGCCGGTGATCGAAGGCTTCTCGCTGCCGGACCTGGTGCAGGACATCTTCCAGAAATTCGAACTGACGGCCGAAGCCCGCCACATCACCCTGACCGCCACCCTGCCGCCCAGGGTACCAACGGTGCTGGCCGACCTGGGTTTGATCGAACGGGTGCTGACCAACCTGCTGGACAATGCGTTGCGGCATACGCCCATGCGCGGTGAAGTCGAAGTGATCCTCACGCCCGAGCGCGATGGCGTGAGCGTGACAGTCAGCGACAGCGGCCCCGGGATCGATGCCGAGCTGCGCGAAGGCCTGTTTTTGCGGGCGTTCACCATCGGCGGTGCGCGCCGCGATGGCGGGTTGGGCCTGCGCATCGTGCACCGGATCCTGCAACTGCATGGGCGCAGCATCCGTCTGGTTGATCGCCCGGGGCACGGTGCGACGTTCACGTTCTCCCTAGAAACCCGAGCATCAGCGCATTGATCTGCTGCCCCTGCTCGTTCTGGATCCAGTGACCGCAGTTGGCCAGCACGTGCTGCTCCAGATGCGGTACCGACTCCGGCATGCGTTTGAGGGTATGGGCTTCGAAGACCCCCACCGGGTCGCGGTCGCCGATCAGGAACAGCGTGGGTTGCAGCACTTGGCGCCCGGCGAGGAATTCGGTGCGCTGCCAGTTGCGTTCGAAATTGCGGTACCAGTTCAACGGGCCACGAAAGCCGTGCTCGGCAAAAGTCTGCACGTACACCGCCAGGTCCTCCCGGGAACACCAGGGCGGCAGGTCGTCCGGTGTTGAAACGCCGTCGAGCAACCGCGCATCCGCAGGTTTGCGCTGCAAAAAGACATCCTGGTCCTGCATGAACAGCCGCAAGGTACGCTCGATATCCGCGTCCAGCTCCTGCTCCGCGACGCCGGGCGCCTGGAAGTACAGGATGTAATTGAAACGGTCGGCATACAGCTCGCGCATGATCTCGATCACCGGACGCCGGGCGCGACCGGCGAAGGGCACCGACAAGGTGATCAAACGGGTGACACGCGCAGGTTCCAGCAGCGCCAGGTGCCAGGCCACCACCGCGCCCCAGTCGTGGCCGACCATCACCACCTGACGGTGCCCGAAATAGTCCATGGCCTGCTGAATATCGCCGCACAGGGTCAGCAGGTCGTAATCGGCAATTTCAGCCGGTGAACTCGATGGGCCATAACCGCGCATCTGCGGGGCGAATACCCGAAAACCTGCTGCCGCCAGTGCCGGAATCTGCTCGCGCCAGGAGTGCCAGCATTCGGGAAAACCGTGCAACAGCCAGATCGGCGGGCCCTGTTCAGGGCCGGCAATGTGCAGGCTTAGCTCGATGCCGTTGACGGAGAGCGTCTGCTGGGTCAGGTGACTCATGGCGTGGTCTCGCTGCGGGTTTTGCCCAGCGTGCGCGATGGCGGCGGTTCAGGCCAGCATCATTGATGCCGGGAATGGCTCAACCGACAGCCCACCAGCGTGGCAGCAACTGCCGCACCTGCGGCTCGCCGAACCGGTCGTCGATCAACATCACCACGCCCTGGTCCTGCTGGCTGCGGATCACCCTGCCCGCCGCCTGCACCACCTTTTGAATGCCGGGGTACAGGTAGGTGTAATCGTAGCCCGCGCCGAAGATCGCGCCCATGCGCAGCTTCATTTGTTCATTGACCGGATTCAGCTGGGGCAACCCGAGTGTAGCGATGAAGGCGCCGATCAAGCGTGCCCCGGGCAGGTCAATGCCCTCACCAAACGCCCCGCCCAGCACGGCAAAACCGATGCCCTGGCTGTGTTCGGTGAACTGATCGAGAAACGCCTGGCGCTCGGCCTCGGCCATGCCCCGTGACTGGTGCCACAGGGTGATCTGCGGGTGTCGCTCGGCCAGCAACTGCGCCACCTGTTGCAGGTAATCGAAGCTTGAGAAAAACGCCAGGTAGTTGCCGGGTTGGCGGTGATACTGCCGGGCGATCAGCTCGACGATGGGCATCAGCGAGGTCTGTCGATGCACATACCGCGTAGAGATTTCATCGATGATGCGTACCTGCAGTTGCTCGGCCTTGAACGGCGACTCCACATCGATCCACGCCGTGTCCGTCGGCAAGCCCAGCAAGTCGGCGTAATAGTGACGCGGGCTCAAGGTGGCGGAAAACAACACACTGCTGCGCGCGGCGGTCAGCCGTGGGCGAATGAACTCGGCGGGCACCACGTTGCGCAGACACAGCGTTGAGCTGGCCCGCTTGCCACTGAGCTGGCGCTTGCTGATATCGAAAATGAAGTGTTCGTTGAACAGCTCGGCGACTTTGGCAAAGTGCAACACCTCGAAATAGAAGGTTTGCAGGTCGCCACTGAGCGCTTCGGGATGGTCATTGAAGTATTCGCCCAGGCTGCTGGCGCACAGGTTCAAGGCGTTCAGCAGTTTTCCCGGCCGGGTGCCGTAGGCCTGGTACGGCGCAAGTTGATCCTTGTGCAGCGCGTTCCATTCACGGTTGAGGCGTTGCAAGGGTTTCTTCAGCGGTTCGGGAGCGGTGTCGCGCAGGGTCTTGAGCCGGTACTGGTCAAGGCTGGCGCTATACATCGCGCGGGCGCGCTCCACCAGGTTATGGGCTTCGTCCACCAGCACGGCGGCGCGCCACTGGTTGAGCTGGGCCAGGCCGAACAGCATCGCGCCAACGTCGAAGTAATAGTTGTAGTCGGCGACCACCAGATCGGCCCAGCGCGCCATTTCCTGGCTCAGGTAGTAGGGGCAGACGTCATGGGCCAGGGCCACGTCGCGCAGGTTGCGCTGGTCCAGCAAGCGCAGCTTCGACGCGGCGATGCGCGCGGCGGGCAGGCGGTCATAAAAGCCCTTGGCCAGGGGGCAGGACTCGCCATGACAGGCTTTGTCCGGGTGTTCGCAGGCTTTGTCCCGCGCCACCAGTTCCAGCACGCGCAGTGGCAAATCAGGACTGCTGGTATGCAGGACGTGGGCAGCGTCCAGGGCGAGTTTGCGCCCGGGAGTCTTGGCGGTGAGGAAGAACAGCGTGTCCAGTCGCTGCGGCGCCAGGGCCTTGAGCAACGGAAAAATCGTGCCGATGGTCTTGCCGATACCGGTCGGTGCCTGGGCCATCAGGCAACGGCCGGTGCTGACGGCCTTGTACACCGTTTCGGCCAGCGCGCGCTGGCCCGTACGGAAGTCGGCATGGGGAAAGACCAGGGTTTGCGCGGCAGCATTGCGCGCTTCGCGGTGCCGCATCTCCTGCTCGGCCCAGCCGAGGAACAGCGCACATTGCTGGTGGAAGAACCGCTCCAGTTCAACCGCCTGAAAATGCTGGTTCAGCAGGGTTTCGCCTTCACCGACGATATCGAAGTACACCAGCGCCAGCTCGATCTCGGGGAGACCGAGCTTCTGGCACATCAGCCAGCCATAGACTTTGACCTGGGCCCAATGCAATTGCCGATGGTTCGCCGGCTGGGCATCGAGATCGCCGCGATAGGTTTTCACCTCTTCGAGGCGGTTGCTGTCCGGGTCGTAGCCGTCCGCCCTGCCCCGCACCTTGAGTTGTTGATACTCGCCCTCCAGCGCCACCTCGTTCTGGTAGTGCAGGCTGCGTCGCGATGCCACGGTGCGGTGGCCGACAATGCCTTCCTGGGCACTGGGCGATGGCGTGAAACGCAGATCCAGGTCGCCGACCTTGGCCGTGAACTCACACAGCGCGCGCACCGCAACGCTGTAGCTCAAGCGGACTCTGCCCAGCGCACATAACAGACCGTTACCGGCATCTGGTATTCACCGCAGAACTCCAGCCAGCGCAGTTGATTGTCCTGCAGGCGGTCGCCGGGGCCCTTGACCTCGATCATGCGGTAGGTCTTTTGCGCCGGCCAGAACTGGATCAGGTCCGGCATTCCGGCACGGTTGGCGCGGATATCCAGCAACAAGCGTGCGAACCAGTGGCGCAAGTGTTCCGCAGGCAGACAGGCCAGGGCCTGCTCCAACAGTTCTTCGCTGAGCAGGTTCCAGAACACGAAGGGCGACTGGATACCCCATTTATCGACGTAACGTTGGCGGATCGTGGTTTTGTAACGGTCATCCTGCAGTTGCTCGAAACAGGCACTGAACAACGCCGCCCGACGTAGATGGAAGTCTTCGCTGTGCAGGTCCGCCGGCCCGCGCTGGAACGGATGGAAAAACGCGCCCGGCAACGGCGCGAAGATCGCCTCCCAGCACAGCAGGCCAAACAACGAGTTGATCAGTCCGTTCTCGACGTAATGCACCGGCGCATCCGGTTCGCTGAGGTGCGCCTGCACGCAGTACTCCACCGACATCAACGGTTGCGGCAACGCGAGGTCCAGGTCCAGGCGCGTCACTTCCCGGGGCTTGACCCTGGGCAGTGCCGGCTCGCCGAGCTTGCGACGCAGGCGCGGCACGACACGCAGCAGGTGTTGTTGCTCGGCAGCACTTTCCGGGGCCTGTTGCGCGAGGTTCGCCAGGACCATGGCCTGGGCGTAGTCCTCCTGGCGCTCAAGTACACGGATCAGCCGCGCGCGAGCGCCCGGGTAGGCGCACTGGCGGTAGATCTGCTCCGCCAGGCCCAGTTCTGCGCTGCGTTCGCAGTACTGCCCCAACTGAAACAGCAATTTGCCGCGGCGCTTCTCCAGCCAAGGGTTATCGGTGCACAGCGTGGCGACTTGCGCCAGCACCGGCTCCAGCGGTTCACCGGCCTCGAAGGCTTGCTGGCACCCATGCAGGAACAGGTAGCCGTGCACATCGTCCCGGCTGCGCAGGCCACGGGATTCGACACAGAACTCGACTTTCTCGTAGGTGTAGATCCCAAGGTCCGCCAGCACGAACTCCGACCAGTCCTGATGCAGGTTGCCGAAGAACATCAGGCGCAGGCGGTCGCACAGTTCCATCACGCCGAGGCTGTACAGCGTGTCGGTGAGGTCGGGACACCACTGGGCAAAACTGCGTTGCTCGGTGAACTGCCCGGCCAGGGGCTCGAGCCAATCGGTCTTGCGGCCCTTGGGCGCGTCGATCCAGGTGCCGAAGGCGCTGAGGATTTCGCCTTTTTGCAGCAGGCCGAACAGTGTCTCGAAGGCCAGCAGGCATTGGTCGTCGACCCACCCCAGGGCCAGTAATGGCCTGGCTGCTGCGTGGGTACAGCCGATCTCCGGATAATTGAGCTTGCCCGCACGAAAATGCACGCCCTTGCGCATCACCATGCGCACCAGCAGCGCCTGGGACGGCTGCGGCAAGCTGTCGAATTGCTGAATGAAATGCTGTTCGTCCGGATCGAGCAGATCGGCATAGCGCTGCCCGAGCCACAGCAGGACCTGGCGGAAGTTATGCAGGTAATAGAGCGGTTCTTCGAGGGGATTGGCCATGGCACGCGGGGATCGAACACTGGTTATGCATACAGATTGCCGGTATCAATGCAGCGTTGCAATCGGTAATAGATAAATGGCGCCTGCAACTTTTTGTATAAAAGTGATCAGATGGGGGAATCAATGGCGTAACATTTGTCGCCCACAGCCTCTGGCGCGGGACTTTTCAAGGTTAAAGGTAAGGGTTATGAGCATGAAGAATTTGGGTCTGCCGCTGGTTGCACTCACTTTTCTGGTATTGACCGG
Organism: Pseudomonas sp. SDO524_S393; assembly: GCF_054071875.1. NCBI lineage: Bacteria > Pseudomonadati > Pseudomonadota > Gammaproteobacteria > Pseudomonadales > Pseudomonadaceae > Pseudomonas > Pseudomonas sp. SDO524_S393. The sequence goes on from NZ_JBSVVZ010000027.1 coordinate 10,806, forward strand.
GTGTGCGACGCAAACCGTCGTGACACTGCAAAATGGCACGCAGTATTTGACCAAGGATTCCCCGAAGACCAAGACCGTCGATGGTTTCTACGAGTTCACCGACATCGCCGGCAAGCGGGTACGCGTCAAGGCTGACGACGTGGCCACCGTGCGCAAGGAAGACTGAGCCGACAGCGCCGATCCCCTGCGGGAGCTGAATCGCCTGACCCGCCGCCTTCGCAGCCTCGCTGGGGCTCGACAGCTCCCACAGGGGGCTTGCAGTGGCTGGAAAAACTCCACCAGCAGGGCCATCGCGCCGGGTGCTTTCTGACCAACAACAGAGATCCCCTGTGGGAGCTGGCTTGCCTGCGAAAGCGTCGGCACTGTTGACACGGATGTCGCCCGACCCACCGCTTTCGCAGCCTCGCCGGGGCTCGACAGCTCCCACAGGGGATTGGCCGCGGCTGGAAAAACTCCACCAGCAGGGCCATCGCGCCGGGCGCTTTCTGACCAACAACAGAGATCCCCTGTGGGAGCTGGCTTGCCTGCGAAGACGGCGGCACTGCTGGCTCAGATGCTGCCCGACCCACCGCCTTCGCAGCCTCGCCGGGGCTCGACAGCTCCCACAGGGGATTGGCTGTAGCCGAAAAAACGCCGCCAGCAGGGTCATCGCGCCGGGTACTTTCTCTCCAACAACAGAGATCCCCTGCCGCATCGCTGCGAAGACGGTGGCATGGCTACCCCTCCATCAGCTGATAAGCACGTCTCCCGACACCCCGCTCACCCCCACCAGCGTCACTGAGTCCCCGCCGAAACTGATTACCGTATCTCCCCCATGCTCGCGGTACTGTGCGGTTCCGTCCACCTCCCTGAACACGAGTTTGTCCGTCGGCTGGTAGCCGATGATACGGTCGTTGCCAAAGTGCCCGCTGAACAGAAAGGTATTGTGGCCGCTGTTGTCGCGGATCGTGTCGTTGCCCTTGCCCGCTTCGATGAAGTCAGCGCCCTTGCCGCCCTGGATCAGGTCGTTGCCATCGCTGCCGATGATGAACGTATTGCCCTTGTGCGGCTCGGCATTGCGGTTGAGGTCCTGCACCCAGGTGGTGGCCCGCGCCGGGTCGGACAGGTTGGCGACGATGATCGTCGAGTCGCGGGTCATCTGGTCATAGAAGCCCGACTCGAGAACGCGCGTCATACCGTCGCCATAGGCGGTGGGCAGATGCGACACCCAGGTCGGCAGGTTGACGATGGAAAACGGCAGCACATTCCACAACGTCGAAGCGTAGTGGTCGTTGAAGCTGACGATGTTGTCGGTGGTCGACTCGTGGGGTTTGTCGTGCACGCCCAGTGAGGACAGGTTGACGCTGGTGCCATCCAGCGCGCGGAACACCGGGTCGTTCTCGTAGCCGATATTGAGCACTTTGTCGCCGGCGCTCTGGGTCGGCGAGGCGTAGGCCACGTAGTTGGCATCCTTGTAGAACCCGGCCCATTTACTGTCGCTCAAGTCGGCCAGGCTGTTGACGGCCAGCCCGCCCAGGCTGTGGCCGCTGACCACCACATCCTTGCCGCTCAGGCCGTGGGCGCTGGCGTAGTCGGCGACGTTCTTGAGTAACTTGCCGAACGCTTCGCCCGCATAGTTTTTGGCGTAGTCCTTGGGCCCCAGGGCCGCCAGCAGATCGTTGATCAGGTCGCCGATGGAATCGCTGATCAGGGTTTCACGGGGCCCCGAAGTGCCGCGAAAACCGATGCCGATTTCCAGCAGCTTGCCGGCGGCATCGTACTTGCCCAGCACCTCGACCTGCGCGGTGGTGTAGCCGGCCTTTTCGCCGAAGAACGTACCCCGCGCATCCACCTTGCCGGTGTAACCGAGGGCGCTGGCGCTGATGGGGGTCCAACCGGCTTTCTGTACCGCCTCCAGGGCGGCTTTTTCCGAGTCCGGGTTCCAGGGAATGCCGGGAATCACGCCCTGGGAATCGGTACTGCCCAGCAACGCGCCGACCAGGGTGGCAGGCAGCCCCAGCCCCAGGCCATTGTGCTGGTAACCCACGGCAAAGCCGTTATCCAGGTTGTGGTAGGTATACAACGTGATCGCCATGGCATCGGCGAACAAGGCCTTGGAACCCTCGGTGCCGAGGTTTTTATAGTCGAACACACCCATGGTAGTACCTCTCTTATTGTTGGATCGAACCTCTGAATGCTTCATCCACGGTGGCCAGGTCGGTATCGCGCAGGTTGCCGGCGTAGTAATGCAATTTGGTCCAGGCCATCAAATAGTCGTACCGCGCCTGCGCCAGATCGCGCCGGGTGCTGTAGAGCTGCTGTTCGGCGTTCAGCGCGTCGAGGTTGACGCGCTCACCGCCCAGAATGCTTTGCCGGGTCGAGACCACCAGCGCTTCGGCGGACACCAGCGCCTTCTGATACGCGCGCAACTTGCTCACCCCCGACAGGCACGCGCTGAACTGGCGCCGCAGTTCGATCAGGGTTTCGCGGGTCTTGCCCTCCAGTTCGTACTCGGCCTGTTCCATGGCGCGACTGGCCTGGCGGGTCGACGCCGAAATACCACCGCCGGCGTACAACGGCAGGCTGACTTCGACGCCGATAGTGTTGGTGTCGTAGCGCTGGTTGTAGGTGTTGCCGCTGTCGGACTCCTGCTGGCGCGAACTGGCATACGCGGTGACCTTGGGCAAATGCCCGGCGCGGTTGCGCTCCACTTCAAAGCGCGCCACTTCCAGGGCCTGGCGCTGGGACGCCAGCGTGGGGTTGTTGCTGATCGCCAGTTCATGCCAGGTGTCGTAGTTCGCGGGGCTCAGGGTGAAGGCGGCAAAGCCCGGCTTCAGCGGCGCCAGATCGTCGATGTTGACGCTCCGCACGCCGATCAGCGCGCCGAGTTCCCGCAGCGAGGCGTCCTGTTCATCCAGGGCCTGGATTTCTTCGGCGGTGGCCAGTTCGTAACGGGATTCGGCTTCGAGAATGTCCGTGCGGGTGCCTTCGCCCTGCTGGAACAAATGCCGGTTCTGCTGGAACTGCTGCTCGAAGGCTTTCTTCTTGGCGCGGGCGATGTCGATCTGGTCCTGGGCGAACAGCGCCTGGGTGTAATAGGTCAGCACGCGCACCAGCAGGGCCTGGCTTTTGTCGCGAAAGCTCTCGTCGGCAAACAGCGCCTGGGCCACGCCCTTGCGGTAGTTGGCGTAGGCTTCATAGTCGAACAGCGGCTGTTGCAGGCTGAAGGTGGAACCGTAGCTGTTGTAGTTGCGGTCATCGTGATAATTGCCGCCGCGCCCGTCGGGCAAGGTGGCCTGGGAATTGTTTCGGCCCTTGTTGTAGTTGTAGGACAGCTTGGGTAACAGCCCGGCGCGGCCAATCGCGCGGTTCTCAAGGCCGGCGTCGCGTTCCTTGATGGCGCCGAGGAATACCGGGTCATTACGCAAGGCCTGCTCGTACACATCGAACGGGCCCATGGCGGCCTGGGCGCCGGTGCAGGTCAACAGCAAGGCGATAAACACGGGCTTCATGTTCATTCCTCGGTCAACGCGGAGCCGGCGCGGTCCAGCAGCGGCTTGAACAGGTAATTGAGCAAGGAACGCTCGCCAGTGCGCACGAACATCTCGGCGGGCATGCCCGGCTTGATCACCAGACCGTGAAGTTTCTCCAGTGCGGCTTCGCTGACCGTGGTGCGCAGCACGTAATACGGCGCGCCGGTTTTTTCATCGAGCATCTGGTCGGCGGAGACCAGGCTGACCTCCCCCGGCACCCGGGGGGTACGGCTCTGGTTGAAGGCGGTGAACAGGATGTCGACGGGCAGATGGGTGCCGACCTTGTCCACCAGGTTCACCGGCAGCCGCCCTTCCACTTCCAGGCGCGTGTCCTGAGGCACGATTTCCAGCAGGGTTTCGCCGGCGCGCACCACCGCGCCTTCGGTGTGCACGCTGAGGTTGACCGCGATGCCATCCGACGGCGCATTGATCTCGCTGTGCTGCAGGTCGAAGCCGGCCGAGGTCAACTGCTGCTCCAGGGTCAGGCTGCGCAGTTGCGCATCGGCCAATTGGCTGCGCACTTCCTTCTGATATTCCTCGCTGTGCTGCTGCAACTTGAGCCGCGACTCGACGATACCCTGCTCTACCCGTCCACTTTCGCCGTTGTTCTGTGCCAGGTCCTGTTGCACCTGGGACAGCTGGCGCTGGTACTCCATCAGCCGGTTGCGCGGGATGTAACCGTTGTCGGCCAAGGGTTGCAGATTACTCAGTTGGTCGCGCAGGGATTGCGCCTGGGCAGTCAGGTCGCTGCGGGCGCGGCGCATGCCCGCCAATTGGGCGGTCGCGCCGTCGATATTCGCGCGAATGCCCGCCTGTTCACGGGCGAAGGCTTCGCGACGGCTGCTGAACAGTTGGCGCTGGCCTTCCAGCACCAGCACCAGGGCCGGGTCAGGATCGCGGCTCAGTGACTCGGGGAAGGTGACGGCGGATTGGTTGTCGCGCTCGCTCTGCCAACGCGCCACACTGGCCCAGGCCATGCGGTACTGGGCTTGCAGGGACTGCACGTCGGCCTGGTGCTGGGTCTGGTCGAGGCGAAACAGCGGTTGCCCCTGGCGGACGGTCTCGCCCTCCTTCACCAGAATCCGGCTGACCACGCCGGGGCTGAGGGTCTGCACGGCTTTGCGTTTGCCCGACACCACCACGGTGCCCTGCACGGGGATGCCTTGGTCGAGTGGCGCCAGGCTGGCCCACAGGAAAAACCCGCCGGCGCCGACCAGGGTCAGCAGCCAGCCCATGCGCACGAAAAACCGGGCGTCGTGTCGTTCTACAGTGAGGCTGCTCATGCGCCTGGATTCCTTGCGGCTTGATACTGACGACTCAGGCTTACGCCCGTTTTTTCCCGGGGGGCTTCCTGCTGACCGGACAACGCCCGCAACACGTCCTGGCTGGGCCCGAACGCCTGCAGACGCCCGTCGTTGAGCACCAGTAATTTATCGGCCTGGGCCAACGCCGAAGAACGATGAGTGACCAGCACCACGCTGCTGCCCTGGGCCTTCATCTGCATGATCGCGCTGGCCAGCGCGGCTTCGCCGACGGTGTCGAGGTTGGAGTTGGGCTCATCCAGCACGATCAACCGCGGCCCGCCATACAGCGCACGGGCCAGCGCCACCCGTTGCTTCTGGCCACCGGACAGGCCCGCGCCGTTGTCGCCCAGGACCGTGTCGTAGCCTTGGGGCAAGCGCAGGATCAGCTCATGCACACCGGCCTGTTGGGCGGCGCGCACCACCTGTTCGGGGTCGGCCTGGCGAAAGCGTGCGATGTTGTCGGCGATGCTGCCGCTGAACAATTCGATGTCCTGGGGCAGATAGCCGATGTGCGGGCCAAGGTCGTCGCGGTCCCAGCGATGAATGTCGGCGCCGTCGAGGCGCACGGTACCGGCCAGCGTCGGCCAGACACCCACCAGCACCCGGGCCAGGGTGGACTTGCCGGACCCCGATGCGCCGAGTACGCCGAGCACTTCGCCGGCGCCCAGGTTGAAGCTGACCTGCTGCAAGGTCGCCATGCGCCGCCCCGGCGGGCCGGCACTGACCTGTTCGAAACCAATGTGGCCTATGGGGGCCGGCAGCTTCATCGACTCGACGTGCGGGGGAAACTCGCCCAGCAGCTCATCCAGCCGCTGGTAGGCCAGCTTGGCCGAGCTCCATTGCTTCCACACCGCGATCAACTGGTCGATGGGGCTGAGCACGCGGCCCATCAGGATGGACCCGGCGATCATCATCCCGGCGGTCATATCGCCCTTGATCACCAGCAAGGCGCCCAGGCCCAGCACCAGGGATTGCAGGCACAGGCGCAAGGATTTGCTCAGGGAGGTGACCATCGCGCCGGTATCGCTGGCCTGGTTCTGCAGGCCGAGAAATTGCGAATGCACGGCAAACCAACGCTGGCGCAGTGCGCCGAGCATACCCATGGCCTGGATGGTCTCGGCGTTGTGCAAATGGCTGGTGGCCAACTGGGTGGACTGCTGGGAATAGCCACTCGCCTCGCCCAGGGGCTTTTTGGTCAGGTATTCGTTGAGACAGGCCAGCGCGACCAGCAATGCTGCGCCGGCGGTCGCCAGTACACCCAGCCACAGGTTGAACAGGAAAATCACACACAGGTAGATGGGAAACCACGGCGCGTCGAAAAAGGCGAACAGCGCAGGCCCCGTGATGAATTGACGAATCTGGGTCAGATCGCCCAGGGATTGCCCGGCATGCCCTTGGCCACGTTGCAGGTTGCGTTCAAAAGCGGCCTTGTACACGCGCAGGTTGAAACGCCGTTCCAACTGGCTGCCGATGCGGATCACGATAAAACTGCGGACGACTTCCAGCGTGCCAATAAAGGCAAAGAAGCCCACGACCATCAGCGTCAGCATCACCAGGGTGGTTTCATTCTGGGAGGACAGTACGCGGTCATACACTTGCAGCATGTAAATCGACGGCACCAGCATCAACAGGTTAATCAAGGCGGTGAAACAGCCAATGCTGATCAAAATGCTCTTGTATTCACCCAGCGCCTTGAACAACGGCGCAACGGCGGGGAGTTTGGCCATATCTCTTGATCATCCTTGAAACAAATCATGGGCAACAGCCGCCCCAACCCCAGCGCATGGAGCGGGCAACTAATCCATCAAGTTATAAATTTATAACCGGCAACTAAGGAGCTCGTTGCAATAACACTTCGGTACCGGACGGCGTGCGCCCTTTGTATTCGCCTTCTTTCTGTCGATTCAAATGGGTTATGCCGCTGCCCTCGGCATTCATCAGCCATATGCCATCCGGCGTGGGCGACCAACTCAGGGGTTTATCCCCCAGCCACTGTGTGGCACAAGCCACATCGCCACCCAGGGCGTTGGCCTGCTCCAGCAGGTCCAGGGCACAAACCTGGTCCTGTTGATGCAACTGCCAGTGCCCGGCCAATTGGGCACTCGTGGGTAAAACAAGACTGCTTGCCATTGCGTGGGCTCCTGCCGACATGACTATCACCTGCACGGCGCAGGCGATTCCGTTGAAAACACGCTGCATCTTCACGCTCCATCGCGCAAGCGCGGCGCCGAAGCGCCGCGCCCGTGGGTTAGGCCACGATGTCGCTGACGGCTGCCTGGCCGACGGTGGTGACGAGGAAGTCCGCCACGCCGTGCCCGGAGAAGTCCACCGCCAGGGTGCCCAGGTTGGTACCCGCGGCGTAGGTCAGGACCGCATCGCCGGCATGCCCGGTGAAGGCATTGACGAAGGTCAGGCCCGCACCCTTGGTGATGCCGCTGAGGTCGATCTTGTCCGAACCGGAGGTGAAGTCAAAGATCTTGTCCGCAGCCCCGGGCCGGGAGTCGGAACTGGCGCCGTACACAAAGGTATCGTTGCCCGCGCCGCCCCACAGCTGGTCCGCACCGCCGCCGCCGTAGATGATGTCATTGCCGGCGCCGCCCTTGATCACGTTGGCTGCGTTGTTGCCGATGATCAGGTCGTTGCCGGCACCGCCGAAGGCGTTCTCGATGGTCACGCCCTTGGCGATGGACACGTTGCCCACCAGACCGCCGACGTCGGAGAACGAAGCTTCGTTGAGGTTGATCTTCTGGTTCTGGGTGAAACCCGAGAAGTCCAGGGTGTCGTTGCCACCCCCGTCCCACACCGAGAACACCAGCTTGTCGGCATTGGAGGTCGCGGTGTAGAAATCACGCCCGGTGTTGGAGTTGAACCCGTAGGTGGTGTCGCCGGCGCGGGTGCTGTAGTTGGCGCCGTAGAGCTTCTGGATCGCGGCGATGTCGTCGATCAGCGGGGCCGAGGCGTAGGCTTCGACGCCGCCTTTGCTGAAGTTCTGGTTGGTATTGCTCTCGCTCCAGTAACTCATGACGCTGTAGCCGCGCGTGTCCTGTCCATAGGTCGCGTCGTTGTAGGTCGGGTTGCCGTTCCCGGCGTTGTAGTCGCCAGGGTGAGCCAGGCCCAGGGTGTGGCCGATTTCGTGGGTGAGGGTCTGCCGGCCATAGTTGTTCAGGTCCGGCGTCTTGTTCGGCGTGTAGCTGCTGTTGATCAGGTACCACGAGGTGCCGTCGTAGCCCGCACCGGTACCGGGCAGGTAGGCGAAGGCGGCCGCGCCGTCCTGGCCGCTGCTGTAGTTGCCGAAGGTCATGTGGCCGTCACCGCCGCTGGCTTTCTCGGTAAAGGTGACGTTGGCCACGTCCGCCCAGGATTGCATGGCCAGCGCGGCCTGTGCTTTCTGCTGTGCGTTGAACTGGCTGAAACCTGCGATGCCATGCTTGTTCATGGTGCTGAACGACGCCGAGGTCAGGAACGTATAGGTCAGGTCGATCTTGCCGTTGCCGTCAAAGTCACGGTACGCGGCGTGATCGCGCAGCAGCTGGTTGGCTGCCTGGTCGACGGAATACGAAGGTTTGCCATTGACCGTGAGGTTGCCGCCACGGTCATACAGATGGCTGAAGGTATCGATTTGCGTAAAGGCCGTGCTGGCTTGCGCCGCCGAAACAATAGCCTTGTCTTTTACTTTTGCCATGTACGTACTTCCTTGTTTGCAAGTGCATCAGTCTTTGTTCGATAGGAACCTCGCGGGCGAGATCGTCCTATCACTCGCCTCTTTTGAAGGCGAAAGAAAACTGACACAACTTGAAATCATTCGTCCACCGGTATTTCAGCGGCAAAAAACCGATAACCGGACAACTTGCGCAAGCACCCTGCCGTATTTAAAGGCGCGCTTTGGTTTTGTCTGACAAAAAACACAGCACTCGTATTTAAATATTAAATAACCATAAAGCCGCCCAACTAGAGCGGCCTACTTTATTAATGGATCCACTATATTGTCACGGTGTCATTGGCAACATTAAACAGCCACTACTTATTATGATGTTTGTTGTTGTCCCCCATTACCGGGACAGGCTCCAGCCACTCTTGTGCAACGCTGTCAGCAAGGTGTCGTCGCTCAGCGCCGGCACCTGCACGCCGTCATCGGTGGTCATGCTCTCCCCCGCCAACAGCGCATTGATGATCGCCTCCTCCACCGCCTCTGCCGCTGCACTGAACAGCGGCGAAATATGGTCATTGTTGACCATGTGCAGTGCCGTGCTGAGCGGCAGGTCGGCGCGCCCGTAATCCGCAGGCGGCAAATCGTGGTTGCCGGTGGCGAAGGCCAGGAACAGATCGCCACTGGAGTCTTCGGTACCACCGCCGGTACGGGCGATGCCAATGGACGCGCGCTGGGCCAGACGCTGGCACTGGTGCGGCAACAACGGCGCGTCCGTGGCCAGGATCACCACGATCGATCCCATGCCCGGTGTGCCCCGGCTGGCAAACGGCGAGGGAATCTCCAGCAATTGGCGCCCCACCGGGTAGCCGTCCACCCGCAACTCCTGGCGCTTGCCGTGGTTGGCCTGGACCAGCGCGCCCACGGTCCAGCCGCCCTGCTCGGCCGACAGGCGCCGCGACGCCGTACCGATGCCGCCCTTGAACTCATGGCAGATCATCCCGGTCCCCCCGCCCACCGCGCCTTCGGCGACCGGGCCGCTGCGGGCGTTGTCCAGCGCCTCGCGCACTTGCGCCGGGCCGACGTGCTGGCCCCAGATGTCGTTGAGCAGGCCGTCGTAGGTTTCCATCACCACCGGCATGCACCAGTACACCGCCGGATCGGCCAGGCGCTCGCGCTCCAGGGCGATCAGCGCGTCGCGCACCGTGCCGATGCTGTGGGTGTTGGTCATCGCCAGCGGTGTGGTGAGCAGCCCGGCTTCGCGAATCCATTCAAGGCCGGTGGCATCGCCATTGCCATTGAGCACGTGATAGCCGGCGAAGCACGGCTGCTGGCGCGCCTCCCCGCTCCTGGGCTGCACCAGCGTCACGCCGGTGCGCACCTGTTTGCCGTCGATGCGGGTGTTGAGGGTGCTGTGACCCACCCGAACGCCCGGCACATCGGTGATGGCATTCAACTCGCCCGGCGTGCCGAGCCCCAGCGTGATGCCCAATTGACGTGCGCGCATATCCTCTCCTTACAGTTTTTGAAAGGCCGGACTCAAACGGCCACTGATGCTGTACAGCACCACCGACAGCGCCAGCAGGCCGACAATGATCATGATGTCCCGCGCCGACGCCGCCAATGCCAGGGTGACCAACAGATACCCGGCGCCGAGTACTGCCAGCAACGCCGGCAATGGCCACAGCGGCATGCGATACGGATGCTCGCGGTCGCGCAGCCGCACCCGGCTCATCAAGGCGCTCAAGGCCACCACCAGGTACACCAGCATGATCAGCAACACGCTGAATGACGTGAGGTCGGCCAGGTTGGAGCTGAAACTCAGCAGCGCCGAAGGGATGGCCAGGAACAGCGTGGCCAGCCAGGGCGAATCCCAGCGCGGGTGAATACGCGTGAACAGCCTGTTGATGCCGGGTGTCCATAACGCATCGCGGCCACTGCTGAACACCACGCGGCCGATCTGGATCACGATGGCGACAATGGCATTGAACACCGACAGAAAGATCCCCGCGCTGACCAACCGGGACAGGGTTTCATTGCCATGACTGCTCAGCAAGTAGCCGATGGGATCCGGACTGCTGATCATCTCGCTCAAGGACGGTGCGCCGATCAGCAGCGCAGTGATCGGCACCAGCTCGATGATCACCACCAGCCCCAGGGACCACAGCACCGCCTTGTGCACGCCCTTGCCGCCGCACTTCATGTCTTCGGCCAACAACACCGCCGGTCCGTAGCCATTGTAGGAAAACAAACCGATACCCACCGCGCCGATCACCAGCGCCCAGGGCGCCAGGTGCAGTACGCCGTTCTCGACGATCTGCGGTTGCAGCAAGATGCTCGCCGGTTGCACCGGGTTGCCAAAGCCCACACAGACGATCACCAGCAGCGCCGCCACTTCCAGCAGCAGGCACGTGCCGGTGATCCAGGCATTGAGCTTGATATTGAGAATGCCCAGCGCGTAGCTGCATACCACGATCACCAGGGCTACGGTCTGGGCGTCGAACTTCGTGCCCAGGGCGTTATTCAGGTAGGTCGCCGCGCCCGTGGCGAGAACCGGCGGGATAAACAACAGCATCACCAGCACGGTGAGGAAGGTCGCGTAGCCGGCCATGCCGCCGAAGACACGCTTGGCATACACGTACTCGCCACCGGCACTGTTGTGGGCACGACCCAACTCGGCGTAGCAAAAGGCGAACATCAGCGCGAGCAGGCCAGCCATGACAAAGGCCAGGAACACCCCGCTGCCGGCCTGCTGGATGGCGAACGGCGCAATCACGAAAACGGAGCTGGCGGGTGTGACGGCCGATACGGTGATGGCCACTACATCGAACACACTCAAGGTGGGTTTAAGCACGCCGTCAGGCGCGGGAGAAGCACTCATATCGTTATCCTCTGTCGTTGTTCTTGGTGTGAGGCAGAAACGAAAAATCAGGCGATTGCGGGATAGCTTTCCCGCTCAATGATCGCAACGGTAAACGGGGTGTTTATGTCAGCCAATTCCCCTATTGGCGTACTCCCCTTGACGGCCCCAGACAAAAGCCGAAACCTTGGGCGATTCATTGATGGCGGGAGCCCGTGATATGAGCCTGTTCAGGGAAGTCGGCATGCACGCCGGCCTGGGCCGCACCATCGAACAGATCGGCGGCGACCGTTTCTGGAAGCAACTGGTGCTGTTGCTGCACCAGTGCCTGGCGTTCGATAACGCACTGGCGATCTTCTATCCGCAGGAGGGCCCGCCCCTGGCCCTGGAGGAATACGACGCCCAGCCCAGCAGCAAGCCGGCGTCGATGCTGGCGTACCTCAATGGTGTGTACCTGCTCGACCCGTTTTTCCAGGCCTGTCGGGAGGGGTTTGCCAGTGGCGTGTATCGCCTGGAAGAAGTGGCGCCGGACCATTTTCGCCAAAGCGAATACTTCCTCAACTACTTCCACGACAACGTGCTGGAGGACGAGGTGCAGTTCATTCTGCAGGTGCCGGGTGCGGGTACCCTGTCGCTGTCGTTGGGCACGCAGCGGCGGTTCAGCGTGGAGGAAACCGGCCTGTTGACCACTCTGGCGGCCTGGGTGCTGCCGTTGATGCAGCAGCACTGGCAGCAAAGCACCCAGCGCACGCCGGCGATGGACAGCCAGATTCGCGATGCCTTGAGCCAGTTCGGCTGTGGCGTGCTGTCGGAGCGCGAACTGGAAATCGCCCGCCTGGTGCTGCGCGGGTTTTCCTCCAAGGCCATGGCCGAGCGCCTGGGCATCTCGCCGGACACCGTCAAGGTGCACCGCCGGCACCTGTACGCCAAGCTGGATATTTCGTCACAGCCGGAGCTGTTTTCGCTGTTTATCCAGTCGTTGGGGCATGACCTGGAAAACCCCTGAGCCGCTCATCGAGCATTCCCACGCGGAGCGTGGGAATGATCAACATCACCGTCCGGTGCGAATGGTGTTCCACACCCGTGTACGCACCCGGTCAATATTTAATGGCATCGCTTCGAGCGCAAACAGCTTGCCCATCATTTCCGGGCTTGGGTACACCTTGGTGTCGGCCTTGATCGCCGGGTCCACCAGGCTATCGGCGGCGGCGTTACCGTTGGCGTAGTGCACGTAGTTGGTGATGCCGGCCATCACTTCCGGGCGCAGCAGGTAGTTCATGAACGCATAGCCGGCCTTTTCGTCCGGTGCATCGACGGGCATGGCCACCATGTCGAACCAGATAGCCGCGCCTTCCTTGGGAATGTTGTAGCCGATATTCACACCGTTCCTGGCTTCCTTGGCGCGGCTTTCAGCTTGCAGGATATCGCCGGAGAAACCGACGGCCACGCAGATATCGCCATTGGCCAGGTCGGCGGTGTATTTCGAGGAATGGAAGTACGCCACATAAGGCCGCACTTTCATCAGCAGGTCCTCGGCCTTTTTGTAGTCTTCGGGCTTTTTGCTGTGGTGCGGCAGGCCCAGGTAGTTCAGCGCCGCCGGCAACAGTTCGGGGCCGTTGTCGAGGATCGCCACTCCGCATTTCTGCAACTTGGCCATGTTCTCCGGCTTGAAGATCAGGTCCCAGGAGTCCACCGGCGCATTGTCGCCCAGCACCGCCTTGACCTTGTCAATGTTGTAACCGATGCCCGTGCTGCCCCACAGGTACGGGAAGCCATGGGCATTGCCCGGGTCGTTGGTCTCCAGCGCCTTGAGCAGCACCGGATTGAGGTTTTTCCAGTTGGGCAACTGGCTCTTGTCGAGCTTCTTCAACGCACCGCCCTGGATTTGCCGGGCCATGAAGTGGTTGGACGGAAACACCACGTCGTAACCGGATTTACCGGTCATCAACTTGCCGTCGAGGGTTTCGTTGCTGTCGTAGACGTCGTAGGTGAAACCGATACCGGTCTCGGCCTGGAAGTTTTTGGTGGTGTCCGGCGCAATGTAGTCCGACCAGTTATAGATTTTCACCGTCTCGGCGGCCTGGCTGATAGAGGCCACCAACATCAAGGGCAACAGGGCAATGGCTTTCATGGTTCGATTTCCTGGCGGTTTTAGGGCTGTTTTTATGGCAGGCGATCAAGGATCAAAGCGTTACAGGATCAATACGTAGGTCTTGCGCACGGTTTCATGGATATCCCAGATACCGGTGCTGTTGGCCGGCAACATCAGTGCATCACCGGCTTCTATGTGGACGATGTCACCGTTGTCCGGAGTGAAGGTGCAGCGCCCCTGGATGAAGTGGCAAAACTCCTGGGACTTGATCTGGCGGCGCCAGCGGCCCGGGGTGCATTCCCAGATGCCGGTTTCGACGCCATCGGTACGTTCCACGCTCAAGGTCGAGGCGACGGCAATGGGCTCGCCAAGAGGCACGGCCACCGGTGACGAGTCCGGCAGGTGGGCATTCAGTGTGTCTTTGAATTGAGTGATGCTCATGGGGCTACCTGTGTCAGTGAAACGGTTCAATGCATGAAACCTTCCATGAAGCCCGCCACCCCGGTCGCTAGCTTGCGGCGCCAAGGCGCGGTGTTGGGGTTGGCCAACACCTGGTCTTCATGGACAAAACTGCGAATGATGGCGTTGTAGCCCAGCCAGCGGCAGGGTTCGGGCTCCCAGGGCTTGAGGGCGTCCAGGCCGCGCTCACGAATGACCCAGGGCTGATGAACGCGTGGGGTGTCGAGGCCCAGGATCAGGTCCGCCAACGTGCGCCCCCCCAGGTGAGTGGCGCCGACGCCCTCCCCGCCATACCCGCCAGACAAAGCGATACCGGTCTTGTGATCGCAGAGCATGTGCGGTCGGAAATGACGGGACATGCCCAGGTTGCCGCCCCAGGAATGGGTAATCCGCACCTTTTTCAACTGTGGGAAAAGTTCGCCGAACAAATAGCGGCGCAACTCGACTTCGCTGTCGGTCAAGTCGAAGTCATGGCGCAACCGACCGGCGAACTGATAGCCGCCACGGGCACCAAACACCAGGCGGTTGTCGGCCGAACGCTGGCCATAGGTAACCTGGCGACTGCTCTCGCCAAACGCCTGGCCATGGCTCAAGCCAATTTCATCCCAAGTACTGGCAGGCAAAGGCTCCGTGGCGACGATCAGGCTTTGCACCGGCAATTGGTAACGGCCCAGCGCGGGCAAGGTGTTGGCGTAGCCCTCCACCGCCGGCACCACCCAGGCCGCGCGCACGCCGGCTTTGGCTGTGCGCAGGCGGCCGGACTGCCAGTCGGTCACCGGGCTGTTCTCGAAAATGCTCACACCCATGTTTTCCACTACGCGCGCCAGCCCGCGCACCAGCTTGGCCGGGTTGATGGTCGCGACGTGGGGCGCATAAATACCGCCGTAGGGCTTGGCGATGCGGATCTGTTCGGCCAACTGCTGCGGGTTCATCCAGCGGTAGTCGGCTTCAGTGAGGCCTTGGGCGTAGAGTTTGTCCAGATAGCGGCGCAGGCTGCCTTCCTGCTCGGGGTAACGCGCGGCGCAATACAACGCGCCGCCCTTGCGGTAGTCGCACTCGATGCCTTCACGGGCCAGCACCTCGGCCACTTCATCGGGAATGCCGTGCAGCAAGTCATAAGAGGCCCGCCGCTGTTCAGGGTCGAGCCCCGACAGCAGACGGTCTTCGCCCAGCAGGTTGCCCATCAGCCAGCCGCCGTTGCGGCCCGAAGCCCCGAAACCGGCGGTCTGGGCCTCGATGATCGCGATCTTCAGCTCGGGCGCCTGTCGTTTGAGGTAATAGGCGGTCCACAGGCCCGTGTAACCGGCACCGATGATCGCCACATTGACATCCAGATCATGCTCCAGGGACGGTCGCGCCACCAACGGATCGTCCAGTTGGTCCATCCACAAGCTGATGTTGCGCCATGCCGGCATGCCAGGTTCCCCGCCTTCGTTTCGATGGGGTCGATCCTAGAGCGCGGTGTCAGAGGTTGTCTTGCGCGCGTGCACGCAGAGAAATTTGTTTGACGTAAGCCTTGGGCGACTGGCCCGTATGCTGACGAAAAGCGCTGTAAAACGCCGAAAGCGAGTTGAAACCGGCCGCAAATGCCAGGTCATCAATCCTTATGGGCGGCGCAGCCTCGTTCAGCGACGCCAGCAAATGCTGGAGCCGGGCCTGGTTCACGTAGCGATAGAAGCTTTGCCCCAGCACCTGATTCAACAGGTAGGAAATCTGGTTGCGACTGTAGCCACACTCTCTGGAGACCCGTTGCAGGTCCAGCTCGGGGTCCAGATACGGTTGCTTGCGCTCGAAGTACTGCTGCAAGTCATTGGCCATGTGGCCCAACTGCTGGGGCGACAGGCCCAGGCGGCTGACCGTGGGGCGCAGGGCCTGAGCCGGCTGCTCATGCACCAGCGAAGCATATTCATTGACCCGCCAAATCAGGCCATCGCGCACGGTGATGGCCTCGCTGGTGCGGAACGAAACCAGACCCTGACCTCCGCGCAGCGTGATGCGGTACTGGATGAACGCCGTGTCGCCGTCGGCGCGGATGCGGTCGGTGTGCTCGATGGCCTCATCGGGGCCGCGGGGCATGCTGGCTTGCAGGTAGTCGCGCAATTCGGCGTAAGCGATCACCCGGTTCTGAAAAAAGTCGTGGTACTGGATATCCGGATGGTAGTAGGACATCACGCCATCAAGGTCGCGATGCCGCCAGCACAGGTGGTGGCGCAACACCAAGTCGGCCGTGGCCTGGGTGTGTGGGCAAGCATCGTCCGGGGCGATGTCGGGCATGGAAAACTCGATGACGGGTAAACGGTGGAGATTGCCCAATTCCGAGAATGGCTTCAATGGTCGATTGGCACTTCTGACTAATGGCCTATCGCCCAGCGTCAGGCTTAGACATGACCTACATCAAACGAATGGAAAACAACCGCCGAACGGGGCGAAAAAAGTCACCTTGCGGTTGCGAACGAATGCTATTTTGAGGCTATTCGATGCCAGGACCAGAGAGGGTCATGGCCCCCTGCCGCGAGCTAAAGGAAGCGCTCAATGAACAAGGTGGGCAACATGAATAAAGTGACGTTCCCCAACGCCTGCCAGTTGATGCGCTGGCATTTTCACCCAATGGGCTTCGAGGGCAGCATGGACGCCCCCGGCAGCATGGTGGCCCGCCTGTTCGACCGTGCCAGTGGCGAGACCCTGATCGCTATCGCCGGTATCCCCTGCGCCACTGTGATGAACGCCGCCGATGTGGAGCGCATTATCGAGGCGGTGGAGGATGAGCTGGAGGCGTTCGTACCGCCGGTGTCATTACGGGCTTGATCACAATCTACCTAACAATGAATCTTCCCTGTGGGAGCGGGCTTGCCCGCGAATGCAGTCTGCCAGTCGTTGGAAAGGTTGGCTGACCGGCCGTAATCGCGGGCAAGCCCGCTCCCACACATTGCGCTATTAACCGCGCAAGTCATCGAAAAACGCTTTTTTGCCATCCACCCGCTCAGAGGCTTTCGGCATATTCGCCGCCGGGCCTTCGGGCTTCTCCACATACCAATAGCAATGACTCACGGCCCGGGTGATACCCACATACGCCAAGCGCAGCACCTCGTCTTTCTGGGCATTGTCGTAGGGTTCGCTGTCACCCGCGCTACCCAGGCCTGCCATGCGGTACACCTGATTCTTGTAAGGCGAGCTGGTGACGTGCTGGCAATCCCCCAATAGAAATACCGCGTCTGCCTGCAGCCCCTTGGCGCTGTGATAGGTGAGCTGTTTGAGCCTGCGCTGTTGCGGCGGCAAGCTAGAATCCGCATTAACTACAGATTCAATATGCTCATTAATCAATGACTTATCACTACTTTTTCGATAAAGCATCAAGATGCTGTCACCATTTTTATAGTGTTCCGCCAACTGCCTCCCCAAGGCCGCGTCGTCCCGCTCCAGCACCTTGACCGGGACCAATGCCCTGGGCACGCCGCTGGCCTTGGCCTTTTTGCCCGGGATCGCCGGTGCGGCCCGCACGATATGTTCAGCGGCATCAATGATGTGCTGATGGCTGCGGTAGTTCTCGCCCAGCATCACGCGGGTGGTAGCGGGCGATGGAAACTCCTGGTTGAACGTCATGAAATACTTGGGTGAACTGCCCCGCCAGCCATAGATCGACTGCCAGTCATCGCCCACGCACAGCAGCGAGGACCGTTGAGCGCCACGCCCCACATGCATGGCCGGGCCACGGCTGCGGATTTCCCTTAGGCTGGCGCGAATCCACGAGACGATCTGCGGCGACACGTCCTGAAATTCGTCGATCATCAAGTGCGACATCGGCCGCAACAACGGATCACTGAGCAGCTTGAGGTTTTCCGGCGTGTTTTCACCAAACAGCGAAAACATGCGGTTGTAGGTCATGATCGGCGGCGACTGGTCCAGCAGGTGGTCTTCCAGAGCCTTCCAGAAAATACTCAAGGCCTCGAAGAAGAACCGGTCCGGGTCATCCTTGGGGAAGCTCATTTGGCCTACAGCAGTGGGCACGTCCAGACCCAGGTTTTCGATAAACCCCGCAGCCGCTACAAAACTGTCCAGCAGCGGCGCCGACGCCAGTTCACCCTTGACCTTGTAATCAAAGCCCGGGCCGGCACTCGCGTCCCCCGCAAGACTGCTTAGCACACGCCTTGATGACTCGTAACTATCCAGCCATATCAGAGGCTTACGACAGAAAGCTTGAAACAAGGTGCGCTTTACTGCCCATTCTGCGCGTACCGAGAGCTTCGCGTTGGGTCGGCAGACCTGTGGGTTTTCCCGCCCATCGAAGCCCAGCACCACCCAGGCATCCAGCTCGGGGATGTAGCCATGACAATGAAACTGCGCGCCGTTGATCTCCAGCGTTTGCCGGTTGGGCTCGATTCCTTTGATGGGCCACGCCCCGGCCCGAAACCACAGGTCTTCGATCACATCGCACAATTCTTCATCACGCTTTGCCGCCAGTTCGGTCACCGCCACGCGCTTTTGCACGTCCGGATGATCCCGTTCCAACTCCTTGAGCTGCAACCCATGGCGCGCCAGCGGCGCGATCAACTCGCGAAAGCGCGCGTGCTGGCCATGCAGCCGGTGGTAGCAGGCATTCATCAGTTGCCGCTGAGCGTCATTGATACGCAGCTCGAACGGGTTGCTGTCGGCGTCTTCGCCCCCCGCATTCAGGTTCTCGAACGCTTGCAGGCGCTCAAACCCCGGCAGGCTGCGCACCATGGGCAGGATGCGCGAGTGGAAGGTCCTCACTACCGCTTGAGCTACTTTTAAATCAATAGGTTGCCCCCACAAACTGAACACTTCCATGAGCTTGTGGATGAAGTCCTTGCGGGACTCCCGAGTAAACGTTACCACGGTCATCGAGCTCAGCTCGAAGCCCAGGTAATAGGTGAGCAACAAGATGCGCAGCACCAACGACGTGGACTTACCCGCCCCGGCCCCGGCAATCACTGAGGTCGAAGGCGTGTCGCTGAAAATCATCTTCCATTGCGCCGTGCTTGGCTGCGCGTGCGCAGGCAGCAGTCGGGCAACATCGGCCTTGATGCGTTTTTTCAGTTCTACGGTCAAAGGCAACCGCCAGTCATCGAACAGACTATCGTCAACGCCCGGCGCACGGTGCTCATCGGGGCGAAAGTCCCGGATCAACAGCACCTGACGCCCTTCTTCCAGGCCATCGGCCTTGCCTTCGCGGTAGCCATACTCCACGCCGGCCTCATGCCCACTGCGAAAGCCATCTGCCTGGCCATGCAGCCAGGAAAACCGGTGCTGCGCGCGCAGGCGAGTCAGGCCATGCCCGAAAAAACGAGCGGCAAGGCGTTTGAGCAGCGGCATTTCAGCGAGTGGGCGCAGTTCAGGGGGCAGATCAGGCGATTGTTGCGGCACGCGGACTCCTGCGACGGGCTTGGTGTTGACAAGTGCGCAATGGTCGCCGGAATCGGCCTTGAGTTCCAGCCAAATGCTTGCAGGTCAGGCAGTTAGGTGAACAAGTCAAAGTCAAAACGCCAGCAATCAATCGAATAATCGGATATGAATCAGGCATTTTTTACGCTTTTTATCGATCAAGCGCTCAAGGATGATGATGCCATCAACTGGAGACCATCATGCTCGAACTTCGACCTTTTCACTCCCTGGGCGCCGCCCATCACGGCTGGCTGGATGCCCACCATCACTTTTCGTTTGCCGAGTACCACGACCCCAAGCGCATGCACTGGGGCAATCTGCGGGTCTGGAACGATGACATCATCGCGCCGGGCAGCGGGTTTCCACAGCATCCGCACCGCGACATGGAAATCATCACCTATGTGCGAGAAGGCGCCATCAGCCATGCGGACAACCTGGGCAACCAGGGCCGCACCGAAGCCGGCGATGTACAGGTCATGAGTGCTGGCACCGGGATCGCCCACAGCGAGTACAACCTGGAGGCCGCACCCACCAAAATCTTTCAGATCTGGATCATCCCGAACGAAGCCGGCCTGCCACCGTCCTGGGGCGCCAAACCGTTCCCCAAAGATAGCCGCGAAGGATTTGTGACCCTGGCCAGCGGCAAGGCCGGTGACAGTGAAAGCCTGCGCATTCGAGCCGATGCGCGCCTGGTGGCAGCCAACCTGAAGGCCGGCCAAAGTGCGGAATACCGGCTGGACAGCGGGCGCAGAGCCTATCTGGTGCCGGCGACCGGTGCGATTGACGTCAACGGTTTGCGAGCAGAAGCACGGGATGGCGTGGCGGTAGAGGACGAACAAGTGCTGCGGGTGACCGCCATTGAAGACAGCGAGATCGTGCTGGTCGACCTCGCCTGATTTCAAATCCGGCATTGGCTGGAAAAGCGCCGTCAGCAGGGCCATCGGGCCAGGCACTGTCTTGCCAGCGATTGAGATTCAATGTGGGAGCTGGCTTGTCGGGTCGCCGCATCGCTGCGAAGACGGCGGCATGGCCAACAGAGGCCTGCCATGACCGCTACTCCCACATTTTCGGCGGTGTGTCAGTTATTGGGAGATGGCACCATCCACCAACACCTGCGCCTCTTCCACCAGTTGCTTGAGGTGATCTTCGCCGATGAAGCTTTCGGCGTAGATCTTGTAGATGTCCTCGGTGCCCGATGGCCGCGCGGCGAACCAGCCGTTTTCGGTCATTACTTTCAAACCGCCGATGGCCTGATCGTTGCCAGGCGCATGGCTGAGGATCTGCTGGATGCGCTCGCCGGCCAGCTCGGTGGATGTGACCTGTTCGGGCGAAAGTTTGCCCAGCAAGGCTTTCTGCGCCGGCGTAGCCTTGGCGTCGACGCGAATCGCGAACGGCTCGCCCAGGGCGTCGGTCAGGCCGCGGTAGATCTGGCTCGGATCCTGGCCTTTGCGCGAGGTCATTTCCGCGGCCAGCAGCGCCGGGATCAGGCCGTCCTTGTCAGTGCTCCACACGGTGCCATCCTTGCGCAGGAATGACGCACCGGCGCTTTCTTCACCGCCGAAGCCCAGCGAACCTTCGAACAGGCCATCGGCAAACCATTTGAAACCCACCGGCACTTCGTACAGGCGGCGACCGATACGCGCCGCGACGCGGTCGATCAGGCCACTGCTGACCACGGTCTTGCCGACGGCGGCATCGGCGCGCCAGTCCGGGCGGTTCTGGAACAGGTAATCGATGGACACCGCCAGGTAGTTGTTCGGCGCCAGCAGGCCGCCGGACGGCGTCACGATGCCATGACGATCGTGGTCCGGATCGCAGGCGAAGGCCACATCGAAACGCTCCTTGAGGCCGATCAAACCTTGCATGGCGTAGCTGGAGGACGGGTCCATGCGGATCTGGCCATCCCAGTCGACGCTCATGAAGCGGAAGGTGGCGTCGACTTCGGTGTTCACCACGTCCAGGTTCAGGCGGTAGTGCTCGGCAATCGCCGACCAGTAGCGCACCCCTGCTCCTCCTAGCGGATCCACGCCCAGGCGCAGCCCGGCGCTGCGGATGGCGTCCATATCGATCACATTGATCAGATCGGCCACGTAGCTGTTGAGGTAGTCATGGCGATGGGTGGTAGGCGCCTGGAGGGCTTGCGCATGGGGCATGCGTTTGACTCCGGCCAGCTTGTTGGCCAGCAGTTCGTTGGCCTTGGCCTCGATCCACTTGGTGACGTGGGTATCGGCAGGACCGCCGTTGGGCGGGTTGTACTTGTAACCGCCGCTTTGTGGCGGGTTGTGGGACGGCGTGATCACGATGCCGTCGGCCAGGCCACGGGTGCGGCCACGGTTGTAGCAGATGATTGCGTGGGACACCGCCGGGGTCGGCGTGTACTCATCGCCTTCGGCGAGCATGACGTGCACGCCATTGGCCGCCAGCACTTCCAGCGCACTGGCGCCGGCGGGCGTGGACAGTGCGTGGGTGTCCAGGCCGACAAACAGCGGGCCGTCGATGCCCTGGGCCTCACGGTACAGGCAGATCGCCTGACTGATGGCAAGCACATGCCATTCGTTGAAGCCCAGGTCGAACGAACTGCCACGGTGCCCCGACGTACCGAATGCCACACGCTGGGTGGAGATTGCTGCATCAGGCTGGCCTGTGTAGTAGGCCGTGACCAGTCGCGGGATATCCACCAGCAACTGGGCTGGCGCCGGCTTGCCCGCAAAAGGACTGATTGTCATGCATGAACCTCGGAAAGAAGGATTTGGAAAAAATGGCAGTTTACTGAGAGTTGGACTGCTGTGCGACGGTATCGATCCTACAGATTCAACAGATATTTCATACGCCCTCCGTCAGCCTATCCCTGTCGCAACGCTTCGCTTAACGCCAGCAGGGCCACCTCCAGGTCCGGCTGCCCCTGGAACGTGTGGCTTACGCGCAGGTACTGCCGGTACAACCCCGAAACGCTGAACAGTTCGCCGGGGGCGATCACCACTTGCTGGACCAGCAGACGCTGGAAGACCTGACGCATGTCTACCGCAGGTGTTGCCTCCAGCCAGAACGTCGCGCCGGCGGTGGGCATGCAGTACTGCACTTGCCCGTCGAGGTGCCGCTCCAGGCGCAGGCTCATTTCACCGGCCTGCTCGCGCAACAGTTGGCGCAACGCGCGCAGATGCTGGTCGATACGCCCACTCTGGTACAGCCTCGCGACCGCACGCTGACGGATCGATGACAATCGGAATGAACGCAACAGGAAGCGGCGCTGCAACTCATCGCTCATGCGCCGCGACAGCAGATACCCATAGGGCACTTCCGGCCCGAGGATCTTCTCGAACGATGAGAACAGGATAAGGCGCTCCGGGCTGACCAGATCCCTGAGCGGGACCTGGGGCAGCATGAAATTCAGCTCGGCGAAGGTATCGTTTTCCAGTAGCCAGCAGCCGTAGCGGTCAAGCAACTGGGCCAGTTGCAGACGATCAGGCATGCTCATGACCACTCCCGACGGCAAGCTCACCGTTGAGGACAGCACTGCCAGGTGCACCGGCTCATCGCGCAACAGTTGCTCGAAACACGTCAGGTCCAGGTGGCCGTCGCCCAGCCAGGGCAGCTCGATGATCCGCACGCCCGCCTCCTGCAACAGGCGCAGGATCAGCCAGTCGCACGGGGACTCGACAATCACCGCCGCGCCTCGCAGGTCGAGTACGTCGACCAGGATTTCCAGCACCCCGCGCAGATCGGCGCCGATGTACACATCGTCGGCATGCCAGCAGCGTGTTGGCGATGAGGTATAGCGTGCCGCCAACGCGGCCCGCAGCTCCCACACCCCGCATGGCTGACTCCAGGGCTGCAGGTGGCGCGGGTACTGGCGCACCAGCTCCCGCTCCAATCGCAACAAGGTACCGTCCAGGGAGGCCAGCCGCGTGGGCTCATCGCCGCTGAGCACCATCATCCCGGGCCTGCGGGCGGCGGCGTAGAGCCGATCAAGCAAGTCGCCACCTGCACAGGTCGCCGCACCTGCCCCTATCGGCCAGGCGTAATAGCCCGACTTGGCAACGGAATAGACCCGCCCTTCCTTCTCCAGCAGCGAGTAGGCGTATTGGATGGTCGAGATCGACACACTCAGACGCTGTGATAACTGCCGCAAGGACGGCAGTTTGGCCGGGACATCGCCGGCCACTTCATTGATCAGGCTGATCATGTAGCGATAGACCGCCTGATACGCGAAGTGTGTCTGCCGCTCGCCGCGCAGGCTCATCGTCCCGACAGTTGCAAGGCTTCATGGACCACAGGGGGAAGACAGTGAGGATTATCGCGCTCCATGCCCGCCGGACGTTTGCGATAGAGGTGTTGCAGCAAGGGCATCGGCAGGCCGCTGATGTCCGTCATCCATTGTTGCAACATGTCGGCGCAAGGTTTGCCCTGCAAGGCTTTGTGGAGCTCGGGCAGTGCAACCAGCATGCCGGGATGGCACTGACGCAAATAGCCTTCCAGACGTTCGCCGTGGTGAATGAAGGGTGAAAACAACAGGCACACCAGCTGCGCTTCCTCCAACCCGAAGAACTGGTGGGCGTAGGCACTCGACAACAAGCGTCCTTCGCGCGTCCCCGCCTGAGTGATCAAGGCTTCTGAAATATGGTGGCCACGCATGAACGTCGCGGCCCGCTGGACAAATCCTTCGACGCCCTCGGCATACTCCAGCTCACGCAGGCACTGCGCCTGCAAGCCACGCAGATGCGCCATCAACAAGGGGTTGGCGCAGTCCGGATGGCTGAAATGAAAGCCGAAAGGGTCGGATGTATGGGCCATGAACTCGGTGAGCAACGGGGTCGTGCCGGGCTCGATACCCTCCAGCAAATCAGCGATGCCGATGTAGGCCAAGTGACGATGGCCGACCTTGCCCGGATGTTCCTGGACCGCAGCATGCTCGCCGTACAAGTCGCTGTAATAACCGGCGCTCCAGTCGTCCATGCGTGCAAACAGGCCGTTGAGCGACAGCGGGCGCGTGGGCGCAACCGCGACACCTGCCGCCTGTGCCGTCTTTTTCATCCAGGCCAGGAACTGGCTCTGCTTGCGTGAGGCGTCGCCACTGACCAGCGCATGTACCCCGCCGTTCCACGTGGTCACACGCTGATAGAAATCGCCCAGGGCCATGTAGGTGTCGTTACACAGCGTGGCGCGAATATCACCGGAGGTCATGTGGCCCACCATCAGCATATTGCGCTGACTGGTTTCACGCCCGGCGCTGGACGGTGGTCGCTGATGATTGAACGGCAGTACCTCGTGGTTCTCCACCATCAACAATTCGACCCGGGGGTCATCATGGAAGAACAGCCGGCTGTAGCCACGGTGCAGGGTGTCCAGCATGCCCTGGGTCACACCGGCGTGGCGCAGCGTGGCGACACGCAGTTGAAACGTGCGAGGCGCACGGGCGGCAATGGTCAATTGGGCGGCGCGCAGCAGAGCCAGGGTGTAGCTGCTGACTTCGCCGCCGCCATGCGCCACCATGACTTTGTAGTCCCCCACCTGCTCCATGCCTCCGGCCGCCACGATAATGCGCTGGATCAATAATTGAAGCGCCGTACGCTCTGCGCGAGTGAAGTGCCCTGCCAGACGCTGCAGAACTTGTTGGTAAACATAGTTCATTGCCTGTTCGTGAATAGCGCTCATAGTTTTACCACCTGAGTTGAAATATCAGTACCCCACAACTGCAAACAGCAGTCGCTCGACCTGACTTCATGTATTAAGAGGCTTGTGTTTCACACAGCGCGCCAATGAACAAACACTAGCACCCCGTAATAAAACGAGATCGGCTACTCGGTGGAGGGCCTGGATTTAACAAGCGGATAAGCCGCTCTATTACAGGCATTTCCCTGCCACTGCGCCTTACCCTAGGAAGGTTCCGACGTCTTCCCGCGCGTTTTTAGCCGATACTTTAAAGATTCTTCCGACACACTCATTCCGAATAAAACTGAACTCGGCCAATAACGGAAAAATTCTTTGGTGTAAATACCCATAGTTTGATTCCTTTCAATCACGCCCCTGTTAGTTGCGAAATCTCGACGCACGAATGCCAGAAGTTCAATCATTGCTCAATCCTTGAGATGACAGTGAAGGCACAATTATCGGTGCTGGAATAATGATTAACAGATACAGAACCGAGCCAGAAACCAGTTCAGATGAACCTACGGTGCCGGCCGAATCTCGTACACACAGAAACGCCGCGCTGGAATTCAGGGCGGCGTCAGGGAGAAAGACATCGTTTACGGTGCAGGGCGATGCAAAAGCATCCAAGCGGTCATGCAGCTTAAGCCCTGTCAAATGGCGCATTTACCCCATGCGCCTGGGGGCAGGAATACTCATTTGCGAATATTCCTACAATTCAAACAGCTTCGACCTGCAACGCAACCCGCTCACGGCATGGGCATTCGTCCATGTAGCGGTGGGCTTCAACGAATTGGTTGAAGGGAAACACGGTGGTTTTCAGTGGCACCAGTACCCGGTCGGCGGTCAGTTGGTTGATGTCACGCAGCGCCCGTTGCAGCGCCACCTGGTCCTGGATAATGCCCAGTTCCGGCTTACCGGTGAAGTTACCGATGCAATGCACGAAAAACTGAATATTCTTCTGGAACGCCGCACAGGCCGGGAACGGTGTCTGGTTACCACCTTGCAAGCCGTAGAGCACCAGGCTGCCACGCGGGGCCAATACATCACCCAGCAACGACATCTGCGGACCACCCAGGCCGTCGAATACCACATCGACGCCACGGTTGTCGGTGAACTTGTTGATCTGCATCAGCAAGTCCTGCTCCTCGGTGACGATGACCTTCTCTGCCCCGAGAGACAGCAAGTACTCGCGCTCGTCACTGTCTTTGGTGGCCGCGATGACACGTACCCCCAGGGCCTTGCCCAACTGGACAAAGGACGGGCCGGCACAATGGCTGGCATCGGTCACCAAGGCAAATTGCCCGGGCTTGACCCGCGCCAGGTCCACATACGCAAAGTAGGCGATCAGCAGCGGCGTGTAGTGAACGCTGGCTTCGATCGGGCTCAAGACATCCGGGTAACGGGTCAGGGCCGAACGGGGCAGGACGATCTGTTCGCCATACACCGGGTAATCATTGGGGCTCTCGGCCGGAAAACTGGCCACTTTATCGCCCACTGCCAAGTCATCCACGCCGTCGCCCAGGGCTACGACCACCCCGGCCATCTCGTGGCCAAGGCCCGATGGCAGGCGGGCATGGGAAGACGCCAGGTTCTGGCGCCACAGAATGTCGTACCAGCTGATGCCAATCGCGTCGACACGCACCTGCACTTCGCCCGGTGCGGGCTGCGCGGCTGCATGCTCTTCGCACTTGAGCACCTCGGCCGGACCAAACTTGTGAAAACGGATCGTGCGGGACATCGCAAACCTCGTCAAAGTAACCTCTAATGCCATGAACTCTATCTGGGCTTTCCAGGTAAGACCACCGGTCACCGTTAATAGTCGACATGCCTGTCATTGATTCCGCAACTGAGGAATACACCTCAAACATCGTAGGAAATCTCAATTAGCCGGTGCAGAGTACCAGCCTTTCCCCGTAAGATTCATGCTGGCCATTGTTGCTATGTGGCCGCTCTCGTCAAGTTCGCTGACTCTTCCAGGACACAAGATGAACCGTAACGACCTGCGTCGTGTCGACCTTAACCTCTTGATCGTATTCGAAACCTTGATGCATGAGCGCAGCGTGACCCGCGCTGCCGAGAAGCTGTTCCTTGGCCAGCCGGCCATCAGTGCGGCCTTGTCGCGCCTGCGCGGTCTGTTCGATGACCCCCTGTTTGTGCGCACCGGGCGCAGCATGGAGCCCTCTGCCCGGGCGGTGGAGATCTTCGCCCTGCTCTCCCCGGCGCTGGACTCGATTTCCACCGCCGTGAGCCGCGCCGCCGAATTCGACCCGGCCACCAGCACCGCGGTATTCCGCATCGGCCTGTCCGACGACGTCGAATTCGCCCTGCTGCCCCAACTGCTCAAACGCCTGCGCGCCGAAGCACCCGGCATCGTGCTCGTGGTGCGGCGGGTCAATTACATTCTGATGCCGGGCCTGCTGGCGTCCGGAGAGATTTCCATCGGCGTCAGCTACACCGCCGACCTGCCGGCCAACGCCAAGCGCAAGGTGTTGCGCCGCAGCCTGCCGAAACTGCTGCGCGCCGACAGCGTGCCAGGCTCCCTGACCCTGGACGACTTCTGCTCCCGCCCTCACGCACTGGTGTCCTTCGCCGGGGACCTCAGCGGCTTTATCGATGAAGAATTGGAAAAGCTCGACCGCAAACGCCACGTGGTCCTGGCCGTGCCACAGTTCAACGGGCTGGGCACATTGCTGGCCGGCACCGACATCCTGGCCACCGTACCCGACTATGCGGCCGAAGCCCTGACCTCAGCCGGCGGATTGCGCGCCGAAGAGCCGCCACTGCCAGTGCGCTCGTTCGAACTGCACATGGCATGGCGGGGGTCGCAGGACAATGATCCCGGGGAGCGGTGGTTGCGGTCGCGGATTCAGATGTTCTTTGGCGATCCGGACAGCCTGTAGATTTCGCGAGGTTTGCCGAAACGGCGCAACGCCCTTTCAGCCGCTCCGTCAGCTCAGGCACGTGTCCGGCACTTCGATACGGCGCAAAACATCGTCATATTGCGAGAGGTCCAGATAGGCACTTACCTGCACCGCGCGCCCGTCGTGCATCCGGAATATCCACACGTAGCTGTTGCGATAGACAGCTCCGTCGCGGGCACGTCCTTCGCCTTCCCAGTTGATGATGACGTGGTCACCTTCGGCCCAGATGCGTTGGTTCACAGGGCGCACCGGAGCCGACAGTCGAGAAGCGAAAGGACACACGGCTTCAGCCAGGAAAGCCTTGCGGCCTTTAAACACGCCTGCCGAAGGCCCCGAGCCCTTTATCGTCCAGACGACATCTGTCGCCAGCATTTCGTTGAAAAAGCCATTGCCACCGCTCGCCCAGCGATCGAACGCTTGCGTGACGGTTTGCTTGTTGCGGGATTCAACGCTGTCAGGCTCAACCGCCTTTGTCGGTTGCGACAGCAGCGCCATGCACGCCAAGAGCGTGGCGCTGATCAAATCGCGAGAATGACGCAAATGGTTCGAAGTCTGCATGTTTCGGTGCCCCTGATAATGAGTCCTGAGGTACCGGAGTGTCGGCAAGAAAACCAGGCGGCAGATAGCCGGTTTATCCCGACTTCTTGCACTATCGTCCAGCCGACACTACGCGCGACTTGGCGGATCAGACCGATGCAGTGCCTTGCTCGCGGGTAAAGATGCTCACGGCCTGCACCGCATCGTTCGCCCCCTCACGAATCTGCAGGATCACCGTACCCGCTTGATTGGCCAGCCCCACGCCGTGCGCGGCACGGTTTCGAGTGCTTTCCATGCTGTCGATGGCCTGGCGGGTTTCACTCTGGATCATCTCGATCATCGAGGAAATCTCCCGGGTTGAGCCGCTGGTCCGCGCCGCCAGTTGCCGGACTTCATCGGCCACCACCGCGAACCCGCGCCCTTGATCACCCGCACGAGCGGCTTCAATCGCGGCGTTCAGCGCTAAAAGATTGGTCTGGTCGGCGATCCCCCGAATCGTGTTGACGATGGTCGTGATCTGCTCCGAGCGCTCGCCGAGCCGCGTGATCAACGCTGAAGACTGATCGATATCGGCAGCGATTTCACGCATGCCGCTGGCCGTTTCTTGAATCACCTGCGAGCCTTTTTCGGCGGCATCCCGGGTTTGCAAGGAAATGTGGTAGGCCTGACTGGCGCTCTGGGCATCGGCAGCATGTTTTTCCACCATGGCCGTGATATCCGAGGCAAACTTGATGACTTTGCACAGCTTGCCCTTGGCGTCGTACACAGGGTTGTAATTGGCTTCCAGCCATAGGGTCCGGCCCTGACTATCGACGCGCTCGAACTGGCCGCTGAAACATTCCCCCTTGTTCAACCGAAGCCAGAAGTCGCTGTAAGCGCTGCTATTGACCAACTCGGGTTTGCAGAACACACGATGGTGTTTGCCCTGAATGCTCGCCAGGCTGTAACCCACTCGCTGCAAGAAGTTGGGGTTCGCCGCCAGAATCGTCCCGTCGGGATCAAATTCGATAATCGCCATGGCCCGATCAATGGCCTGCCATTTTGCACGGACCTCGTTTTCGGCTTGCACTTTAACGGTGACGTCCAACGCGTACATGACCACTTTGATCAACTTTCCGGACTGATCACAAACAGGTTGATAACTGGCCTCCAACCATATTGACGTACCGTCCGCACAGACTTGCTCGAACGTACCCGACCCAAACTGCCCGCTGCGCAGTCGCTGCCATAGGTCGTTGTAGTCAGCCGTGCGAGCAGAGTCTGGGGGGCACAACAGGCGATGAGGCTGGCCGACCACTTGGTCCAGCCTGTAGCCCAAGGCTTTGAGAAAGTTGCTGTTTGCATGCAAAACAACGCCTTGCCAATCGAAGGTCATGGTCAACATGGCGCTATCGATGGCCGTTATCAGCGCGGTGTTCTGGTAGTTGGTTGCTTGCAACACGGCAATGGTTTTTTTGCGGGCATTGAAAAACATGTCGTTGTGCTCTTGGACGCAAGTAGATAGGTCTTCCGTGTCGAGACGCAGGCTACCGCAAGTCTCTTGTCTTGCGGCCAGCGCGCTCATTGCCAGCGTCCTTGGGCTGACAGAGAGGTTTTTGGGCAGATATATAAGTCTGTCAACTACAGCTCAAAAAGGCTACTTGTTAGCCGACCAATGGCAACCTTCTTTTATTTTTTACCCCATCCAACTTAAATATCGCGATCGCTTAAAAGCCGACGACAATAACGTGCAAACTAAAAACCCATAACTGTTTATTTTTGTAAATTTTTATATTCGTAACTTTACAAAGTTACAGTGATTCTGAAGTGACAGCGGCTTTTTGTAGTGAGCAGGCTTGCCTGCGCTGGAGCGCGAAGCGGTCCCAAAACCGGACTACGCGATGCCTCTGTTGGGGCTGCTGCGCAGCCCGGCGCGGGACAAGCCCGCTCACTACAGTGGATTTGAAGTGACGGCCGCTTTTTGTGGTGAGCAGGCTTGTCGAATCGTCGCACCGCCTGCGCTGGAGCGCGAAGCGGTCCCGAAACCGGACTACGCGGTGGCTCTACTATCCGGCGCGGGACAAGCCCGCTCACTACAAGGGCTGTGGCCTGGATATCAGGAGGTCCACTGCTCACCACCCGGCCAGTCCTTGGTCGGAATGTCGTCAATGGTCCCGTCCGGCACGCCATCGATCTTGTAGCGCTCGAGCGCATCGCCGAGCAGGTCGCCGAACTTGTCGGACTTGACCTGCTCCTGCCCTTCCTTGACCAGCCCCGGAATAAGGGTGGCCAGTACCGCCACGCCGGCACCCAGAAAGCCCAACACGCCAGCCGTGGCCGCCAGGCCCGGGAGGAACCGTGGCAGGTTGGCGCCGAGCAGGCCGAGGCCGCCCTCCACCGCCGAGGCGCTGCCGGCCAGGACGCCAAGGGAGCCTGCGGTGATGCCGAACCCGCCAGCCAGCTTGTCACCCCGGCGCAGGGCGTTGACGCCGTCAAAGATGCCGTAGGCTCCCGCGACAATGTTGGCCAGGCCGCCGAAGCCCTTGGCGGCTTCCTCGAAGTTCTTCGCCACCTTCACGCCGTTTTCGCCCTTGAGGTTGTCCTTGATCTTGTCGAGCAGTTTGGTGGACGTGCCGCTGCCCGACGTCTCGCCTTTCTTGATCGCTTCACCGAGGTGTTGCTGATAGGCCTTGGAGCCGCCTTCGATCAGCACGGTGGTGGTCTGCACGGAGCCGGTGGTGATGTCGACGATGTTGCGGTCGGTCAGTTTGCCGCCGCTCTGCGCACCACGGGCGATGGTGACACCGGCCAGGAACAGCCCGCTCACGCCATGCAGAACGCCGCTTTTATAGGATTGCTTGGGGCTGCCATCCGGGTTGAGTATCGGCTTGAAGTCGGGGTCGCCAGCGGCGCCCAGCTTCGACAACTCATCGATTTTGTCCAGGGCCTTGGTGCCCTGGCGGAACATATCCCAGTCCCCCCGGAAACCCGCCAGCACCTGGTCGGTGGTGGCCACTGTGCCGTCGGCGTTCAACAGCAGCTCGGGGCTCTCGTTGCGCACCTGGTCGATCAGCTTGCGCACCTTGTCTTCGTCCAGATCCGCACCGCCGTCCTTGCCGAAGGCGGTCTTGAGGTCATCGAACGTGGCGCCCTTGAACAGATTTTCCTGGGTGATGGTGGAGAAGTTGTCGTTGAGCTGCTTGTCATATTTAGCGGTGAACTCCGGATCCAGCGCGGAGTTATACAGCGCCACTTCCAGGCTGAACTCCGAGGCTGCCTGCTCCGGTGTATTGTCCTTGAGCAATTCGCGCATGCGCTCGCCACTGGCCAACTGGTCTTTGTAGAAGGTCTTGAAGTCTTCATTGTGCGAGGACTTGGCAACCGCGCCCTGGATTGCCTTGGCATCGTCGACGCCCAGGATCGATTGCAAGCTGGTGGCGGTGGCGTAGAAGCTGGCCAACGCGGTGGGCTGGTCAGTCTTGCCGTCCTTGGTGTTCGCGTCCCATGCGGCGTCCAGCGCCTTGCCGGACTTGACCTGTTCTTCGTAGGTCTTGGTGGTCGCTTCTTTCAGGCCGGGGTTTTCTTCGAACAGGGTTTTCACGGCCTCATCGCCGGATTTTTTCAGGTAGTCAGCCGTGGCCTTGTCGTTTTGCAGGATGCTCATGTGATCGTTGATGTCCTGCAAGACTTTCTCCGGCTCCCACACCGCCCCCGAGCGGTTGGCGATGGAAACCTTGCCGTAGTCGCTGTTCCACACCCCGGCGTTGGCACCATCGACCACCAGCTTCTGCGCGTCCTGCAAGTCGAGCAGCACCGCGGCTTTTTGTTCGGCGCTGTAGTTTTCCGGGTGTTCGAAGATGTCCTTGTCCAGCTTGCTGGTGTCCACATTGCGCGTGACGTTGCCGGCGGACACATCGGTGATCAGGCTGGCCAGCCCTTGGGCATCCTTGGGCGCGGCGTTTTTCAGCCAGGTCTGGGCGTCGTCGCGGCTGACCTTGCCGTCAGGCTTGTCGCCGATGTTGTTGCTGGCCGTATCGAGCTTGCGGAACGCGCCCGGTTGGGAGAAGAAGTTCAGCGCCTCTTTTTCTTCCTTGCTCAATTGCGGGTTCTGGGCGAGATAGTCCTTGATATTCTGCTGGGTCACCGCGCCATCGGCGCCGGTCTTGCCCCGGATCGAATCGTACTTGGCGTCGAAGATCCCGGCGTAACGGGCGACTTGCTTGGAACCTGCGTCGGCGTCCGGATTGGCCTTGAGGAAGTCCTTGTAGCTGCCGACCTCGTCAACGCCCTGGGGCTTGGCCAGTGATTCGAAACCGTATTTGCCGAAGTCCTGCAAGCGCCCGGCTTCGGTACCATGGCGCGCCTCGTCGCTGCGGGTGAAACCGTCGACGCTGGTGTTGGCCACGTCTTTGCCGGTCAGCGCTTTGCCGCTTTCGTCATAGCCCACTACCCGGTCGAGTACTTGAATGGCGCGGAAGGCGGCGTTGGGGTCCTTGTCGAAATCGCCGACCTGCTCCTTCAGCGCATCTTTCACGCCACTCTGGTTGCCGAGGTTCTTGAGCAACGGGTTGTCGTCGATGATCTCCTTGGCCGAACGCTTGTCGTCCTTTGGCAGTTCCCAGACGATACCGGCCTTTTCGGCGGCCTCGCGGCGCTTGTCGTCCTTGCCCACGTCATCGGCGTGCTGCAGTTTGCCCTTGAGGCTGTCGAAGCCGAACTTGCCGAAATCCTGCAGGCGCCCCGCTTCGGTGTCATGCCGCGCTTCGCCATCGCGGGTGAAGCCGTCGATGCTGCTGTTGTCCACGTCGTTGCCGGCCAGGCGCTCGCCATTGCCGTCGAAACGCACCACATGATCGAGCACCTGGGTGGCACGGTACGCCGCGTTGGCGTCGTGTTCGAAGTCGCCGACCTGCTCCTTGAGCATGTCTTTCACGCCGCTCTGGTTGCCGAGGTTCTTGAGCAACGGACTGCCATCGATGATGTCCTGGGCCGAGCGCTCATCGCCCTCCGGGCGTTCCCAGCGAATGCCTGCGGCCTCGGCCTTGGAGCGCGCCTCGGGATCGTCGTTGACTGTCTCGATGTGCTTGAGCTCGCCTTTGAGATTGTCCCAGCCGTATTTGCCGAAGTCTTGCAGGCGCCCGGCCTCGGTTCCATGCTTGGCATCGCCGCCCTTGGTGAAGCCGTCGACCTTGCCGTTGTCGATGTCGCCGCCCACCAGGCGCGAGCCGTTCTCGTCGAAACGCTCGACATGCTCCAACACCTGCTTGGCACGGTAGGCCGCATCCGCGTCATGCTCGAAATCACCGGTGCGCTCGCGCAGCTTGTCCTTCACCCCGCTCTGGTTACCGAGGTTCTTGAGCAACGGGGTGTCGTCGATGATTTCCTGGGCAGTACGGTGATCATCCTTCGGGCGATTCCACTCGATGCCGGCGTCCTTGGCCTTGGCCCGGTCGACCGCGTCGCCCCATTCGGCGCTGGAATCGTGTTTGGTGAGCGTCTTGATCTCGGGGGCGTTGCTGACCGGTGCTGACATGGGCGTTCTCCTTGATGCGTAACCGTCTGGAGCGACAAAGTTGGGATCCAAAGAGAGCAAAGGCCAAAAGGGTTACCAAACGATGACCGTCGCCACAGGCACTTGGCCGTGGCGTGGTCTCGAAACAGAGGATGGGTAGGAACGGCAGGGGTAGATCGGCGTTGTGAATAATTGTGAAACCGGATCAGTCCCGCTCAAGAATCCGCCTGGCCACCAGGAATTCGCGCACTCGGTTCAGCAGCGGTCACGGCACGGCACTGCCCTCTGTCGACGCATTCAACGCATCCAGTTCGGCCTGCTTCTTGTGCAGTTGAATCTGCGCATCGATCAACGCACCCTGTGCCTTGAGCAGGCTGGCCTGGTTCTCCAGCGTGGTGATTTCCCGTGGCTGAACCAGCGCTTTGCGCGCGTTGAGCAACGCAACCTGCGCGTCGGCAACAGCCTTGTCGTCCGCCAGTTCGCGCAGTTCTCTGCCGTTCGAATAGAGCTTGATGGCGGTCACGGCGTCGAGGCCCGAATTGACCGTTTCACCGATGGCAACGGCTTCAGCACGAGGTTTCTTGTAGCTCATCGTGATCAGGCTGCCGTCCTCGTTGAACGAGGCCGACAGTTCATTGTTGGTGAACGGGCCGTTGCGCAAGCCCAGCGAGGCCAGGTGCCCCAATTGTGGGATGGGACGTTCGTCCGTGACCAGCACGGCCGGGTCAGTGCTGCTCAAGGCGTGGCATTGCCCGGGGTTCGGGATGCCTTGGGTGTCTGACAGGTAGCGACAGATACGCAAACGTGCCGGCAGCGGGGTTCGGTAGAGGATGCCGCAGCGCTGGTTGCCGTCGGCGGTGCAGGTGGGCGTGGCGCCCAGCGCCAGGGGGGCACGTGCCGATGAAAGCGTGTGGGCGGTGATCAGTACATCGGTGGCTTGCAGACGTTTGATGGTCGAGCTGATTTCATCCAGCGCTATGGGATTTTCCCAGACTGCCTGCACGGCTGCGGCAATTTCGGCGCGCTCGGCCGCACCAGGCTGGCCGGTGCCATCGCTCCAGTGAGCTTGCGCCTTGACGGCCTGATTGCAGTCGAATGTGAGATCAGGCCCGAGAGTATGCACGAGCCAGCGCGACTTTCCGGTACGGTCACTGGACAACGAGCGCAGTTGCACAATGGATTGAGGTGATGTGGTACCACTCACCGCATCTACCAGACTGTTATAGACACCGTTGATTTCCGAGGAGGCTGGCGTAGCAGGTTTCTCCCCTCTGCATACTTTGAACCCCTGGGCGTGCCGGGCAGCCAGGACGGGTCGGTCCGTGGAGGTTTGTCCTGGCACGTAAGTAAACCGGGAGACCACCGTGATGTCATCCAGCGCCTTGGTCAGTGCCTCGCCTGCCGCCGTCTGCGATTCCTTCGCCAGCATCTGTGCACGCTCCAACTGGGCAGCCTGGTTCACCAGGGGGCCTTTGCGGGTTGCCACCGGGTGCTTTTGATTGAACGCCTTCAGCGCTTCATCCGCCTGTTTAAACGCCGCATCGCGGTCCTTGACGGCTTGGCGCAACCCCGGCATGGCCGCTACCTGCGCGCTGGCGCCGACACTGCAAGCCAGGAAATAACTGCGTTTGGTCAGGCCCGCCGAAGTCGCGGAAGGTGTCGGCAAGCCGATGGCTATCTTGCCAATGCTCACCACCGCCTTGAACGCCTCTTTGGCCACATCGGCCGTGCGGTCATCCACTTTGGCGTTGACCGACTTGATGATCCCGTTGGGGTAACGTTCCAGCTCAAAACTGGTGATTTTGGTAAACGCCGACAATGCCTCGACATCAATCACCACCTCCTGCCCGGCAACAGTACGTGGCGTGACGGTGGCACGGGTCTGGAACTCGATCTGTCCGATCGCATCAGGGTGATGCTGATCCGCAAGGATGGGGCACTGGGTCAAGGTACGCTTCACCTCGACGTCGTAGTGAAGCTCCGGCAGATGATAAGTCACACCCTGTGTGATACCCGTGTCGGAGGGCGTGTGTGATTGCAGGTTAGTCGTGCAACTCGCCGTGGTGACGCAGGCTGCAACCGCAAAAGCCGTTCCGAAATGGCGCATGTCACTGTTCCTCCTGGGTGGCTCGCAAGTAATTTTCCGAACGAATGAATTCCTGGAGATCGCCCAGCGCCACCTCAACGGTTTGCCCTGGGGTATAACGCGAAAAGCCGCCAGCGGGGACATTCAACTCGTCGCGGACCTCGACAAACACTTGAAAGTCATCCCCTGGCGACGCCATTGAAGGCGCGAGCTGGTCATGGCGGAAGCACCACAAACCGCCGGAAGCACTGCGTTTGAGTGCAAAGATGTGCTGTCCGTCAGTGGCCACGCCGCAGTCGATTGCGCCCTGCACATGCAGATCGCCTGTGAGCTCGACGTCTCTGGGTGGGGCGTCACTGTTCGCGGCGCCCTTGACCCGCAGGCGCAGATAGTCCCGGTTGAACAGCATCGCCTTTTCGATATTGACCCGCGAACGTGAATAGACCTGCGCGGGCGACTGATCATTCGCCGCCACTGCGCGCGGCTTACCGTTATCCAGTCGAAGCACGCCTTCCAGGAGATCACCGCTGATCAACAGGCGGCGCTTGATGCCCTTGGCGTCCAACCCATGACGCGCCAGCAGCGTCGCGGCAAAACTCACCAGTGCGGCGGCCTGGGAGGTACCACTGAGCAAGTCGACTTGCTCGCCATCGAGCGTAGAAGCAACGTTGCAACCCAATGCCGCTATATCCACGCGCGAGGCGCTGTAGTTGCTGAAGGGGGTCAGGTAGCCGTAGCCATTTTCTGCGCCGACAGAGATCACATTGTCGTTTCTGTCCCCGCCCAGGCTGGCCGGAATGAGTGAAGGGTCATTGCCGTATCGGCTACTGACATCCCTTGAGTCGTTTCCGGCAGCCACCACAAACAGGGTCTTGCGGTTGTCGACGATGACCTTTCTCAGCTTCTCGTCCTGCCCCGAGCCGTAACGGACACTCATGTTGACGATTTTCGGCTGGCTCAGGTCGACCCGGAACATGGCCTCGTCAAGTGCGATTCGAGAGACCCGCTGGGTACCGGCTGACAGCGGAATTACCCGCAAGCGCAGCCAACTCTCCTGGTCACCGGAGACAAACAGCGTAGACACGGGGTCCATCCATTGTCCGCCGATGACCGTGCCGGTCACGTGCGTACCATGCCCCGCAATCGCGCGCGGCGCATTCACCTCAGCCAGGCGGATCAGCGGTTGCAGGCGGACCTCATCAGAGATCGCGACCGGGGTTTCCAGCTCCTCCTCTCCATTGTTATCGCTCAGCTGAAACAACGGTTTGGGGAATTTACTGGCAAAGGTCAACTCGGCACCCGTCAGGTGCGCCGCGCTGAAGCCATTGTCCAGCACCATGACCGTCACGTTGCTCAGCGACTTTTTATAAGCGTGGTGCAGCACCGACAACCGTTGCCTGACCCTGGCCGCATCGAAGGGTGTGGCCTGGCTGCCAACGCAGTCAGGCAATGCCACACCGGCATCGCTGACGGCGGTCACGATCTCATCGGCCAGCTTGGGCTTGACGGTCACCTTCTGTGCAGCGGTGCGCGAATCCCCTTCGAGCTTGACCGACAGTGCGGTGAGGTTACGTTCGAAATCGGCCCGGTCAACGCTGGGCGTGAAGGTGACAGACTCGGTGGCGAAAGGAAGAGGCACCGTCTCTCCGGGCTGCACATCGTCAATGTTGGCACGCTGGAAATACGCCTGCATTTCACGGGCCGACCCTGCCCGGCCAATACGCTCGACGAATTTGCCACTGAGCGTTCGATTGGGCTGCACCACAAATTCGCTGTTCGTGTCTCTGATGTAAAAGCACGCGGGCCAGTTAAGTGTGTATGCCTTGTCGCCCATGGGTTTGCGCATGTCGAATGTATTGGGCAGGCCATTGCGCTGGCGCCATACCGCTTCATATTCAGGCAGGTTTTTCCCGCAGAGCAGTTCGATGACGCCTTGTGCACTCACTTGATGGGCTGCGGGATAAGTCGCGCGATCCAGCAGCCGGGGCTCGGCATGGGTCGCGACGTAGTTCACCAGCGCATCGGGCAGTTGGGCGCGGGTTGCACGAAACGTCGAGGCGTTATCCGGTTCAATGGCCGATGCGTGGAACGCAGGGCTGGCCAGGAGGCTTAATAGCGTGACGATATGGCGCTGGCGCATGCCGACTCTCCCTGTGTGGCTGCGGCGGGCGGTTTAACCATCACATGGGCGCCGGGATTGGCCTTTCTCCAACAGGCCAGGAACGTGGCAAACCGTGCGGTGGACAACGCCGCGAAGTACGACACCACGGTGTTTTCGTCTACATAGGTTCTGGAGGCGACGCCCCGAATGGTGCGGGCACCGCCAGGCTTCATCGCATTGACGCCACTGAACGCAGGCCCTCCGGAGTCACCCGCACACAATGCGCTGCGGGTCTTGCCGTCCGACTCACTGGAGAAGGTGTCTGCCTGCAAACCTTTGACCTTGAAATCGCCCACGGCCAGGGTTTTATCCGGTTCTGTTTCGCTGATAGTGCCGGTAGACGGGTTGAACACCCATGAGACACAACCGTAGCCCGCCACCAGCAACACATCGTTTTCAGCCACTGCCCGCAGATCCAGCGTGTCCCAGACCACGTGCAGGAACGTGTCGGGAACCTTCCCGGCATAGGGCTCGGCAAGGCATAGCGCATAATCTGCGGGGTGGCGAACGCTGGGCATCTGCTTCGTATCCAGATAGGCCGGATCCACCGAGCATCGATACGTGAACGGGCCAATGCGGATGGGTGAGGCAAACCGGTTATTGTCCAGCACCACACAGTGAGCGGCGGTCAACAGTACTCCCTTTCCAACGAAGGTCGCCGTACAGGTCCCCCCCTCACTGATTGCAATGGACCGCCAGTCACCACTCTTTGGAGGGCTACCGTTAAATACTTGAATGTCATTGTCGCTCAGCGCTCGGGGTGCCAGCCTGAAGCTGATCGGGGTGTCTTCCTCGCCGGCGTCGGTGGCGAACGCCAACAGTGACGCGCAAGCACCCGAGAGGACCAGACAGGCGAACCGCCCCCATCGCCTGGGCCAACGCAATCTGCGTCGAAGTGAACCATACCCATCCATGCGAGCGGCCTGTGATTGCGTCTTGACATCACCAATATAGTTGCACCCGTTGCCCTGTCAAACCGCCCCGAAATCCCTGGTTTTCGATGCGGCGATTGCCTTTATTGCAAAACGGTCTAGCCGTCCATTCACCCGCCCATACCACGTTATCTACGCTCACCAACGTGCCAGGAGGCGCGGTGAAGAGTCCACGACGGACCGGCAATCTCCTGGCGCCTGATGCCAAGGAGATAACGATGAGAATGGAACCCCATCGGCCCCGGCCATGGTTCGGCTGCGCGCTGTTCGGCGCCTTGTTGAGCCCGGTGGTTGTCGCGGCCCCCACGCTGTCCACGCAGATACCCTTCGATGTCACGGCGACTCCGCCGTTTTCCCTCACCAGCCTGCAGGAAAACTTCGATGAAATGTCCTGGCAGACGTTCATCGCGCTGAGCTGGCCTGCCTTGCCCGATGGCAACCCCAATACCAAAGTACAGATCGGCCAGCAGGATGCGGCCACGGTGTGGGAAAGCTACCGGGAGAGTTACCAGATATTCCTGCCCCAAGGGCAGAAACCGCAGCCTTACCACGCCCCCGCCGCCGTGCCGAAAGCCTGTGAAGGCAAGGGCTCAGGGCGGTTGCTGCAACAGATGGGCAAGGTGCCGGATGTGCTCGATGAGTTTATCCAGCCTTTCGAAAGCGGCCCGCTGGTGGACCAGAGCGGCGTGTACACACGCAATGAAATCGTGGTGAACCAGTCGATGTTCGACGGCATCGTCAACAACGGGCTGTATAGCATCCAGGGTCAGCAGGCGTTTTTTGCCGCCAGCCCGACCAACGCCGTGGCGTTCAGTTGCGGCAACCCGAGCACCAGCGAGGTCGGCTCGCTGATGGTCAAGGCGTCGTGGAAAGTGCTGGACGGCAACGACAAGCCTGAAAATTTCCACACCGTCGATGCGCTGGTGTACACCCCCGGTAACAGCGACCCGAGCAAGGGGCCGGTGGTGGCCGAGTCCTGTACCGCCGAACCCGTAGGGCTGGTGGGCTTGCACATCGTGCACAAGACCACCAGTGCGCCACAGTGGGTGTGGTCCACCTTCGAGCATGTCGACAACGTGCCGGAAAAAACCACGCCGCCCGCCGAGCGCACCGGGCCGTACCTGTTCTATAACGCCAGCAGCAAGGCCGAAGTCAACCAGCCGCCGCCCCGGCCGTGGAACCCGGCAGTGAAGGCCACGCCGTCGCAGATCGTGCGAGAAATACCGCTGACCGACGCCACCAAAACCCTCAACACCACCTACCAGAACCTGTTGCGTACGGTGAACCCCAACAGCGTGTGGGCCAATTACCAGTTGATCAGCACCCAGTGGCCGACCCTCACCGGCCAGCCACCGTGCCAGATCTCGGCCACTGTCCCCTTGGGCAAGCCTGCGCCGTCGTTCCTCGCCAATGCCACGCTGGAAACCTACATCCAGGGCACCGTGCCCCAGGCGTCGTCCAGTTGCATCGCCTGCCACGGCAACGCCGCCACCCACGTGACCCAATCGCCGCGCACCAGCTTCGCGGACTTCACCTACTTGTTGGAGCGCGCCCAATCCACCGGCGCGACAGGGAGTCAGCCATGAGTACCGACCTGGACAACTTCACCGGCCTGAGTGTGGTGCTCACCGGCATCGATCAAGAGTTGTTGGCACCATCCGTTGACCCCATCGGCCTGCCCACCACCTTCCTTGCATTCATCGGCCCAAGGCTGGGGCAAAACGTGCTGAGTGCCCTGCTCGCCCAATACGCCACGCTCGTGGCGGACAAGGCGACCCCGCAACAGATCGGCACCGCGATCCTGATGCAGAACGGTCAGCCGGCCACCACGCAAACGGCCCTGGCGGCACGCGCGATCATGAAGCTGTGGCTGCTTGGCGTGTGGTACCAGCCGTATACCCAGGATGGGTTTGCCGTGAACCAGCAGACGGTGGTCAGCAGTGAGGCCTACACCGAGAGCTGGGCCTGGAAAATCGCCCAGGCCCACCCGATGGGCTACAGCGAGTTCTTCTTCGGCTACTGGAACGAAGTGCCACCGAGTCTTCAAGACTTCACCGGCGTGCCGGCCAGCCCCCAGACAGGAGCATCGTCATGAGTACCGAACAAGCAGACGTAGTGATCGTCGGCGCCGGCCTGGCGGGCAGCCTGATTGCCTATCAACTGGGCCTGGCGGGGGTCAAGGTGCTGGTGCTGGAGTCCGGCCCGGAAATCCCGCCCAACCGTAACCAGTACCTGGAGCGCTTCTACACCGCCACGCTGAAATCACCCGAATCGCCCTACCCGCCGGTGAGCACCCTGAGCCCGGCGCGCAACCCCGCCGAACAGAACGCGCCCCGTCCGACCATCGCTGACCTGATCAATGGCTGGAACGACCCGGACGTCAGCTACCTGGTGCAAAAAGGCCCAATGGCGTTCACCAGCACCTATGAGCGAGTGGGCGGCGGCACCACCTGGCACTGGGTGGCCACCTGCCTGCGCATGCTGCCCAACGACTTCAAGATGAAGTCGCTGTATGGCGTGGGCGTGGACTGGCCGATCAGCTACAACGACCTGCAAAGTGCCTACTGCCGGGCGGAGGCGGAAATCGGCGTGGCCGCCAATGTCGCCGATCAGGGGTACCTGGGCATCACCTTCCCGACCAACTATCAATTCCCGATGACCAGCATTCCGCTGTCGCTGGTGGACGGCAGCTTCGTCAACGCGGTGCAGGGCCAGTCGTTCGAGGGGCTGCCGCTGGTGGTCAGCCCGACACCCGCCGGCCGCAACTCCCAGCCTTACGCCGGTCGACGCGTGTGCGCGGGCAATACCAACTGCACGCCGATCTGCCCGATCCAGGCCAAGTACGACGCGACGATAACGATGAACAACGCGTTGAACACCGGCAATGTGCGGGTGCTCTACAAAACCGTGGCAAGCAAGGTGACGGTGGCGGCGGACAAAACCGTCAGCGGCATCGAGTTCATCCAGTACCAGTTGGGCGACGGGCCCGCCACCGCCACAGGCGTGGCCACGGGCCAACGGTATGTGATCGCCGCCCATGCCATCGAAACCCCCAAGTTGTTGCTCAACTCCGTCAGCAGCGCCTGGCCCAACGGTGTGGCCAACAGCAGCGGCCAGGTCGGTCGCAGCCTGGCCGACCACCCGATCTACCTGGCCTGGGGCCTGATGCCCGAAGGCAAGACGGTGTTCCCGTACCGTGGGCCGGTGTCCACCTCGGGTATCGAAAGCCTGCGCGATGGCGCCTTTCGCAGCCAACGCGCGGCGTGGCGCATCGAGATCGGCAATGAAGGCTGGAACTGGCCGATCGGCGACCCCTACACCACCGTCGCCGACCTGATCGATGGCACCAACGTCAGCCGCACCAACCCGCTGTCGCCCGGCAAAGAGCCGCCCAAGGAGCCGTCCCAGGCGTTGTTCGGCACCGCGCTGGTGCAGCAGCTCAACAACCTGCTGACGCGCCAGTTCCGCATCGGGTTTCTGGTGGAACAGGTGGAAAAGGACCCCGACAACGCCAACTGCTACATCGTGCCGTCCAGCCAATACAAAGACCGCCTGGGCATCCCGCGCCCGGAAATCCACTATAAATTGTCGGACTACACCAAGGAGGGCTTCAAGCAAGCGCGTCTGCTCGCCACCCATATCATTACCGAACTGCTCGGCGCCACCGAACTGACCCAGAACATCCCGCCCGGCGTGTTCGACTACCAGGGCGAGTCCTACTCATTCCAGGGCGCCGGGCATCTGATGGGCACCTACCGCATGGGCGACAATCCCAAGACCTCGGTGGTGGACAAAGAACAGCGCAGCTGGGACCACAAGAACCTGTTCCTGGTAGGCGACGGCGTGTTCCCCAGCACCGGCACGTCCAACCCGAGCCTGACCATCGCTGCGCTGTCGATCCAGGCTGGCGATACGCTGTGCAACGAGCTCAAAGCCACCACCGTGCAGGTCTAGGCCAACCAGCCATGGCAAGGCACCGGCGTGCAGATCAGCGGGCCGAGCCCTCGGCTGGTACGGTATGTCAGCGGCAAATGGCTGGCCAGCCCGGTGGGTGGGATGGTCGATGGCAATGGCAGCCCGGGGTTGATCGCCAAGGCGGGCTACACCTTGCCGGGGGCCAATGAGGGCGCGCTGATCGGCCGCGTGGGCAGTACCGGCACGCCGTTTCTGGTGGGCGACCTGGGCGAGGTCCCGCCCGGCCAGACCGGTGAGCTGCAACTGTGCATCAACGATGACCTGGAGGGACGCTACGGCATCGGCCTGGGAGACAACCAGGGCGCGCTGAGCGTGTTGGTGGCGTTCGGTACGCGGTAGCCATCGGGCTGCGGGCACGCCCAAAACCCGACACTGCGTTCTCTCTGGAAAAACGCGGCGGCCCTGTTGGGGCCGCTGCGCAGCCCAGCGCGGACAAGCCCGCTCACCACAAAAAAAGCCTGCTAAGCACAGGAATGGTGCCGCCTTTTCCTGACTGAACGCCATTCCTCCGCAGCCTTTCTTTCTATATGGGCAAGGAGCGAGCACCACACGGCCCGAACGTTCCTTGCAGTATTCACAACACTCTTTTTCATCACAGCCATTGATAGGTACCTAAGGAAGCGCCCATGCTAGAGGGCTTGCCTCTGGCTTATATCATTCCGAATGATAGTTACCTTCGCTTCATTCGATTCGTGACATAGCACATCGCCGCGCATGATCCGCCCATCTCAAATACATTGGCGGATGCACCTCATGGAACAGTCACTCAAACATTTGCGCTTCCCCTTGGCGATTCTGGCCGTGGTGGTGATGAGCGCATGCGGCAAGACCCCGAACCAAGCGGCCGCCATGCCCCCGGCGAAAGTCAGTGTGGCCAAGGTGCTGGAGCAACCCGTCAACGAGTGGGACGAGTTCACCGGG
This sequence comes from Pseudomonas sp. SDO524_S393, assembly GCF_054071875.1. Lineage (NCBI taxonomy): Bacteria > Pseudomonadati > Pseudomonadota > Gammaproteobacteria > Pseudomonadales > Pseudomonadaceae > Pseudomonas > Pseudomonas sp. SDO524_S393. Next base: position 54,752 of record NZ_JBSVVZ010000027.1, read on the forward strand.
CGCCTCGAAGCGCCGGAAACCGTGCAGATTCGTCCGCGCGTGTCCGGGCAGATCGACCAGGTCGCCTTCACTGAAGGTGCGCTGGTGAAGAAAGGCGACCTGCTGTTCCAGATCGACCCGCGTCCGTTCCAGGCCGAAGTACGCCGCCTTGAAGCCCAGCTTGCACAAACGAAAGCCGCCGCGACCCGCAGCGAAAACGAAGCCCAGCGTGGCGAACGCCTGCGTCAGAGCAACGCGATTTCCGCCGAGCTGGCCGACTCGCGTACCACTGCCGCCCAGGAAGCCCGTGCCACCGTCGCCGGGATCCAGGCGCAACTGGACCTGGCCAAGCTGAACCTGAGCTTCACCCGCGTAACCTCGCCGATCAGCGGCCGTGTCAGCCGTGCCGACATAACCGCCGGCAACCTGGTGACCGCCGACGTCACCGAGCTGACCAGCGTGGTTTCCACTGACAAGGTCTATGCCTATTTCGATGCCGACGAACGCGTGTACCTCAAGTACACCGAGCTGGCACGCCAGGGCCGTCGCGGTGCCACCACCCCGGTGTACCTGGGCCTGTCCAACGAAGACGGCAACCCGCACCTGGGCCAGATGAACTTCGTCGACAACCAGGTCAACCCCGCCACCGGCACCATCCGCGGCCGCGCCGTGTTCGACAACAGCAAGGGCGAATACACCCCTGGCCTGTACGCGCGTCTCAAGCTGGTGGGCAGCGGCACCTACTCGGCGGTGTTGATCACCGACGAAGCCGTGGGCACCGACCTGGGCAAGAAATTCGTGCTGGTGATGGACGCCGACAACAAGCCGGCCTATCGCTCGGTTGAACTGGGGCCAAAACTGGAAGGCCTGCGCATCGTGCGCAACGGCCTGAACAAGGACGACACCATTGTCGTCAAGGGCCTGCAGCGCGTTCGCCCGGGTTCGCCGGTCACACCGGAAACCATCCCGATGGCCAGCAAGGAAACCCTCGCGGCCCTGGCACAACAACGACAAGCGCTTGAAGCCAGCAACCTGGAGCAAGTGGCCCCGGAGAAATCCGCGCCCAAGCTGGCCAGCGTCGCGACTCCACGCGGTTAAGGGATACGACTAGAAATGAATTTTTCCCAGTTCTTCATTAAACGGCCGATCTTCGCAGCGGTGCTCTCGCTGTTGATCCTGATCGCCGGTGCGATTTCGCTGTTCCAGCTACCGATCAGCGAATACCCGGAAGTCGTGCCGCCCACCGTAGTGGTGCGTGCCAACTTCCCGGGCGCCAACCCCAAGGTCATCGGCGAAACCGTGGCCGCACCTCTGGAACAAGCCATCACCGGCGTCGAGAACGTGCTGTACATGTCCTCGCAATCGACCGCTGACGGCAAGCTGACCCTGACCATCACCTTCGCCCTGGGCACCGACCTGGACAACGCGCAGGTACAGGTGCAGAACCGTGTGACCCGGACCCAGCCGAAGCTGCCCGAAGAAGTGACGCGCATCGGTATTACCGTCGACAAGGCCTCTCCGGACCTGACGATGGTGGTGCACTTGACCTCGCCGGACAAACGCTACGACATGCTCTACCTGTCCAACTACGCCTTGCTCAACATCAAGGACGAGCTGGCTCGCCTGGGCGGCGTGGGTGACGTGCAACTGTTCGGTATGGGCGACTATTCCCTGCGCGTCTGGCTGGATCCGAACAAGACCGCTTCGCGCAACCTGACCGCCAGTGACGTGGTCGCGGCGATCCGTGAGCAGAACCGTCAGGTGGCGGCCGGTGCCCTGGGCGCCCCGCCTGCACCCAACGCCACCAGCTTCCAATTGTCGGTCAACACCCAGGGCCGCCTGGTGACCGAGGAGGAGTTCGAAAACATCATCATCCGCTCCGGTGCCAACGGCGAAATCACTCGCCTGCGCGATATCGCCCGGGTGGAGTTGGGTTCCAACCAGTACGCCTTGCGTTCCCAGTTGAACAACCAGCCGGCGGTGGCCCTGCCGATCTTCCAGCGTCCGGGTTCGAACGCCATCGAGATCTCCAATGAAGTGCGCGCCAAGATGGCCGAACTCAAGCAGAGCTTCCCCGAGGGCATGGACTACAGCATCGTCTACGACCCGACCATCTTCGTGCGCGGCTCGATCGAGGCGGTGGTGCATACCCTGTTCGAAGCGCTGATCCTGGTAGTGCTGGTGGTGATCCTGTTCCTGCAGACCTGGCGCGCCTCGATCATTCCGCTGGTGGCCGTGCCGGTCTCGCTGATCGGTACCTTTGCGGTCATGCACCTGTTCGGCTTCTCGCTTAACGCACTGTCGCTGTTCGGTCTGGTACTGGCCATCGGTATCGTGGTGGACGACGCCATCGTGGTGGTGGAGAACGTCGAACGGAACATCGAGCTGGGACTGGACCCCTTCCCGGCCACCGAAAAAGCCATGAGCGAAGTGACCGGCCCGATCATCGCCACCGCGTTGGTGCTGTGTGCGGTGTTCGTACCGGCGGCGTTCATCAGTGGCTTGACCGGCCAGTTCTACAAACAGTTCGCCCTGACCATTGCGATTTCCACGGTGATCTCGGCCTTCAACTCCCTGACCCTGTCGCCGGCACTGGCTGCCGTGCTGCTTAAAGGTCACCATGCGCCGAAGGACGGGTTCTCGAAGTTCCTCGACAAACTGCTGGGCGGCTGGCTGTTCAAACCGTTCAACCGTTTCTTCGACAAAGCCAGCCATGGCTACGTGGGCACCGTGCGCCGCGTGATTCGTGGCAGCGGTATCGCGCTGTTCCTGTACGCCGGCCTGATGGTCCTGACCTGGCTGGGCTTTGCCCACACACCAACCGGTTTCGTACCCGCCCAGGACAAGCAATACCTGGTGGCCTTTGCCCAACTGCCGGACGCTGCGAGCCTGGACCGTACCGACGAGGTGATCCAGCGCATGTCGGAAATCGCCCTCAAGCAACCGGGCGTGGCCAACTCCGTGGCGTTCCCGGGCCTGTCGATCAACGGGTTCACCAACAGCCCGAACAGCGGCATCGTGTTCACCCCGCTCAAGCCGTTTGACGAGCGTACGGACCCAAGCGAATCGGCCGGCGCCATTGCGGCCGCGCTGAACGCCAAGTTCGCCGATATCCAGGACGCGTACATCGCCATCTTCCCACCGCCGCCGGTACAGGGCCTGGGCACCATCGGCGGGTTCCGCCTGCAAGTCGAAGACCGTGGCAACCTGGGCTATGACGAGCTGTACAAAGAAGTGCAGAACATCATCACCAAGAGCCGTGGCGTGCCGGAACTGTTCGGTCTGTTCACCAGCTATACGGTCAACGTGCCCCAGGTCGATGCCGCCATCGACCGTGAAAAGGCCAAGACCCATGGCGTGGCGATCAGCGACATCTTCGACACCCTGCAGATCTACCTGGGTTCGCTGTACGCCAACGACTTCAACCGCTTTGGCCGCACTTACCAGGTCAACGTGCAGGCTGAGCAACAGTTCCGCCTGGATGAAGACCAGATCGGCCAGCTGAAAGTACGCAACAACAAAGGCGAGATGATCCCGCTGGCGACCTTCATCAAGGTCAGCGACACCTCCGGGCCGGACCGCGTGATGCACTACAACGGCTTCATCACCGCAGAGATCAACGGCAACGCCGCACCGGGCTACAGCTCCGGCCAGGCTCAGGCGGCGATCGAGAAACTGCTGAAAGACGAGCTGCCCAACGGCATGACCTACGAGTGGACTGACCTGACCTATCAGCAAATCCTCTCGGGCAACACCGCGCTGTTCGTGTTCCCACTCTGCGTACTGCTGGCGTTCCTGGTACTGGCCGCCCAATACGAAAGCTGGAGCCTGCCACTGGCGGTGATCCTGATCGTACCGATGACCCTGCTGTCGGCCATCACCGGCGTGATCATCTCCGGCGGCGACAACAACATCTTCACCCAGATCGGCTTGATCGTACTGGTGGGCCTGGCGTGCAAGAACGCGATTCTGATCGTCGAGTTCGCCAAGGACAAACAGGCCGAAGGCCTCGACCCGCTGGCTGCGGTTCTGGAAGCCTGCCGCTTGCGTCTGCGGCCGATCCTGATGACCTCGTTCGCGTTCATCATGGGTGTGGTGCCCCTGGTGTTCTCCAGCGGTGCCGGTGCCGAGATGCGTCATGCCATGGGTGTGGCGGTGTTCTCCGGAATGATCGGCGTGACCTTCTTCGGTCTGCTGCTGACGCCAGTGTTCTATGTATTTATCCGCCGCCGTGTGGAGCGCAGCGAAGCGCGCAAAGCGGCCAAGGCCTTGAAGCTGGAGCCACAGCAATGAGCGTGAAATTATTCGTCCCAAGCCTGCTGGTACTGGCGCTCGCCGCCTGTGCCGTAGGCCCGGACTACAAAGCCCAGACTCCGGAGGCGGCCAACATCACGGCTGCCGCCGATGCCAGACAGTACGACCATGCCAAGTTCGAAGGCATCTGGTGGCAGCAGTTCGACGACCCGACCCTCAACCAGTTGGTGACTCAATCGCTCCAGGGTAACCGTGACCTGCGGGTAGCGTTTGCCCGCCTGCGGGCCGCCCGGGCGATTCGCGATGACGCCAGCAATGACGCCATGCCGACCATCACCAGCCGCGCCAGCAGTGACCTGGCCAAGGGGCAGATTCCTGGCCAGACCACCCGACGCGTCAACAGCGAGCGTTACGACCTGGGCCTCGACATGGCCTGGGAAGTGGACCTGTTCGGTCGCATCCAGCGCAACCTGGAGGCCACCGACGCCGACCAGCAAGCCGCCGAGGCCGACCTGTACCAACTGCAAGTCACCATGATTGCGGAACTGGTGGACGCCTACGGCCAATTGCGCGGTGCGCAACTGCGGGAAAAAATCGCCCTGGACAACCTGAAGAATCAGCAGGAATCCCAGGCCATTACCGTCAGCCTGCGCGACGCCGGTGTAGGTGACCAACTGGACGTGGAACGCGCCGACGCACGCCTGGCGGCAGTCGAGGCCAGCGTGCCGCAACTGCAGGCCGAACAAGTGCGCGAGCGTAACCGCATCGCCACCCTCCTCGGCCAGCGCCCCGACAAACTCAGCGTGGACCTGAGCCCGAAAGACCTGCCGGCGATTGCCAAGGCATTGCCGATCGGTGACCCGGGGCAACTGCTGCAACGTCGCCCGGACATCCTCAGCGCCGAACGCAAACTGGCGGCCGCCACCGCGCGCATCGGCGTGGCCAAGGCCGACCTGTTCCCACGCGTCAGCCTCAGCGGCTTCCTCGGCTTCACCGCCGGCCGCGGCTCGCAGATCGGTTCGTCCGCCGCGAACGCCTGGGCCCTGGGCCCGAACATCACCTGGGCCGCATTCGACCTGGGCAGCGTCCGCGCCCGTTTGCGCGGTGCGAACGCCGAAGCCGACGGCGCCCTGGCGACTTATGAGCAGCAAGTACTGCTGGCCCTGGAAGAGTCCGAGAACGCCTTCAGCGACTACGGCAAGCGCCAGCAACGCCTGGTTTCGCTGATCCGCCAAAGCGAATCCAGCCGCGCCGCCGCCAACCTGGCCGCCATCCGCTACCGCGAAGGCACCGTGGACTTCCTCGTGCTGCTCGACGCTCAACGTGAACGCCTGGCCGCCGAAGACTCCCAGGCCCAGGCCGAAGTCGACCTGTATCGCGGCATCGTCGCGATCTACAAAGCGTTGGGTGGTGGCTGGCAGCCAGACACCGTGGTAGCCAGCGCCAAGTAATGTAAAGAGCTCCTTTGGTTGGTCGCATCCAGCCAATTTTTAGCCCCATGGTCCATTCGGTCATGGGGCTTTTTTTGGTTTGAGCGGCCTTAAATATTGGAGGTGAAAATCAACCGACATCTCCAAGAATCAAACTCCGATAATGCCCCGGATTCGACCCGCTCCACTTACGAAATGCCTTATAAAACGAACTGGTGTCGGCAAACCCCAGCCGCGTGGCGATGTCGGCGAAGCTGATCTGCGGTTCGGCCAGCCAGACGATGGCCAGTTCTTTGCGCACGCCGTCCTTGAGGCCTTGGTAGGTCTGCCCTTCTTCCGCCAGGCGCCGGCGCAGGGTTGAGGCGGAGATGCACAGGCTGGCCGCCAGGCCTTCGGTTTCCGGCCAGGTGTCCGGGGGCATCTGGCGCAGGTCGTGTTTGATACGTGCGGCGAAGCTGTCGGGGTCGCGGTATTTGACCAGGATGTTGGCGGGCGCATGGGCGAGGAAACGCTTGAGTTCTTCGGCACTGCGCTTGATCGGCAGGTCGAGGCAGTCGGCGGAGAAGATCATGCGGGTACGGGGTCGGTCGAACCGCAGGTTGTCGGAAAACATCACCTGGTAGTCATCACAGAAGTCCGGCTGCGGGCCGCGCAACTCGATGGCCAGGATGGGGATGCGGCGCCCCGCCAACCAACACGCCACGCCGTGCACGATCATCCAGTAGGCGAAATAGGTGAAGGCGCGCTTCGGCTCGGGCTCGGGCTCCAGCAGCACGATTTCCGCCAGGCTTTGTTGGCGTACCAGTTGTGCCGGCATGCGTTCGAGCATGAGCGATAGAAACCCCAGTCCGGTTTCCAGGCTGGCGGCCAGGGTCGGTTGTGCCATGGATGCATGGCATAGAAACGCCAGGCTGCCGGATTTGAGCTTGCGCGGGTCCATGCCGAAGAACTCGTCGTCGAGCCGCCGCGCCAACAGGCGCCACAAGCGCGCGTAAGCCGTGGCGGGGACGCGTGCATCAGGCTGGTCGAGCAGCGCCGGGTCGATACCGACTTTATTCAAGGCTTCGGCGGTGGCCGCGCCGGGTTCGCAACTCTGCAACAAGGCTTCGCGCACGAGGTGGATGGAGATGGTGTCTTTTTCCGACATGGGTGCGGTCCGTGCCCTGTGTGGCGTGAAAATGCGCTCATCTTAGGCAGTCGCGGCATAAAAGAGTAGGCGCCCCCGTACGCAGGCCTCGAGAACACCGTTCAGCCAGGGTTCAGCAAAGGTCAAGATTGCTTGTTTAGTAATGAGTATCATTATGTTACAAATTAGCACCCTATCTAGTTATGCTGCGGTGCCGAATGCTTGTTCCTTTTCTCATCATGCTGCGCGAAGGCATTGAAGCCGCGTTGATCGTCGGCATCATTGCCAGTTACTTGCAGCAAACCGGACGCGGCCAGTGGATGCCCGCCGTGTGGATCGGTGTGTTTCTCGCCGCTGCCCTGGCCCTGCTGGTGGGCGGCGGCCTGGAACTGGTCAGCGCCGAATTCCCGCAAAAGCAGCAAGAGCTGTTCGAAGGCGTGGTCGGCCTGGTCGCCGTAGGCATCCTCAGTTCCATGGTGTTCTGGATGCGCAAAGTGGCGCGTTCCATCAAGCATGCCCTGCATGAATCCCTCGACCATGCGCTGGCCGGTTCCAAGCACCAGGTCACCGCGCTGATTCTCATGGTGTTTTTCGCGGTGGCCCGAGAAGGCCTGGAAACCGTGTTTTTCCTGCTGGCGGTGTTCCAGCAGAGCGAAGGCCCGGGCGCACCGATTGGCGCCCTGCTCGGCCTGATCCTGGCGATTGTCGTGGGCTTTCTGATCTACACCGGCAGCATGCGTCTGAACCTTGGCGCGTTTTTCCGCTGGACGGGTTTGTTCATTCTGGTGGTGGCCGCCGGCATTCTCGCCAACTCGGTGCAGGCGTTGCACGAGGCCGGTCTCTGGAACCACTGGCAGACCGTGCTGTTCGACTTCAGCGCCGTGCTGCCCATGGACAGCCCGCTGGGCTCGGTATTGGCCGGCATGTTCGGTTACCAGGAAGCGCCCACCGTAAGCACCTTGGGTGCCTACCTGATTTACCTGGTGGTGGCTCTGGTGATGTTCTTCCTGCCGGCAGCCCCGGCCAAGCCCGTCGCCAAACCTTCTTCCGTTTCCAGCCAGTAAGGACCGTCTCTTGTCCAACCCAACCCCTCAACCGGCCTCCCCGCCCCGCGCACTGCGCTGGGCACTGGCCGGCTCGGTGGTCGTGATGATCGCCGCCGGTGGCTTGTTCTACTACGCCTCGCAACTGGCCGCTGCCAAGCGCCAGACCAACCACAATGAAATCGCCGTGACCATCCACGGCCATGCGTGCGAGCCCAACGCACTGACGGTGCCTGCCGGTCGCGCCAGCTTTCGCATCATCAACCGTTCGGACCGCGCCGTGGAGTGGGAAATCCTCGACGGCGTGCTGGTGATCGAGGAGCGCGAAAACATCGCCCCCGGCCTGAGTCAGGTGATCAACGCCAACCTGTTGCCCGGCGACTACGCCATCACCTGCGGCTTGTTGAGCAACCCGCGCGGCACCCTGCATGTCACCCCCACCGCCGAGTCTGACGCCCAGGCCAAGGCCAAGCCGTCGATGGTGGCGTTTATCGGGCCGCTGTCGGAGTTTCGTGTGTACCTGAGCAGCCAGGGCAGCGCGTTGATCAAAGCCGTGACCGCCCTGCAGCAGGCCATCGATGCCGGCGACCTCACCCAGGCCCAGGCGCTTTACGTGCCGGCGCGCGAAGCCTATGGGCGACTGGCCCCGGCATCCCAGCGCCTGGCGGAGCTGGACAACGCTATCAACGCCCGTGCCGACTATTTCGAAAAACGCGAGCAGGACCCCGCTTTCAGCGGCTTCCATCGCCTGGAGTTCGGACTGTTCCAACAACGCAGCCTCGATGGCCTGGCGCCCGTGGCTCAACGTCTGCTGACCGATGTCACTACCCTCAAGCAACAGCTGCTGGCGCAGTCCCTGCCGCCCGAGCAATTGGTGAGCATCGTGGTGCGCAACCTCAATAGCCTGGCGGATGTACGCGCGGTCAGTGGCGAAGAAGAGCGCTACAGCCACATTGACCTCGATGGTTTTGCCGCCAACCTGGAGGCCGCGCACAAGGTCGTCGACCTGATGCGTCCGCTGTTGACCAAGTCTGCCGCCGACCTGTTGCCGAAGATCGACAACGCCCTCGCCGCCTTCGATGCCGAGTTGCAGGGCCACAAGGTGAACGGGCAATACCCAGGCTACGACAGTATCAACGCCGATCAGCGCAAGCCGATCGCCGACAAGGCCAAGGCTCTGGCCGCTGCACTCGATGGAATCGACCCCGCCCTTGGCCTTTCCGGCCTGCAGTGAAGACGACCGCACACATGAGTGATTCAGAACCAAACGATTTCAATGCCCAACGTCGTCGCGTACTCCTGGGCATGGCCGCTACCGGTGCAGCTATCGCCGGCAGCAGCCTGACCTGCCCGGCAATGGCCGCCGCGGCCGAGCAAGTGACCACCGCACCGCGCAGCGACAAGACCCAGGACCATCATGAATTCTTCGGCAAGCACCAGACCGGGATCGTCACACCGCGCCCGGCCTGCGGCATGATCGTCGCCTTCGACGTGCTGGCCAGCGACCGCGAGGACCTGGAGCGCCTGTTCCGTACGTTGAACGAGCGCATCCGCTTCCTGATGACCGGCGGCACCGTGCCCCAGGTCGACCCGAAATTGCCGCCGACCGACTCCGGGATCCTCGGTCCGGTGGTCGCGCCGGACAACCTGACCATCACCGTGTCCGTGGGCGAATCGCTGTTCGACGAACGCTTCGGCCTGTCCAACGCCAAACCCAAGCGCCTGAGCCGCATGGTGGGCTTCCCCAACGATGCATTGGAAGCGGCGCAGTGCCATGGCGACCTGAGCCTGCAATTCAGTTCCAACACCCCGGACACCAACATTCACGCCCTGCGCGACATCGTGAAGAACCTGCCCGACCTGCTGCTGGTGCGCTGGAAGCAGGAAGGCAGCGTGCCGCCCCAGGCGCCCGCAAAACCTGGCGAACCGGCGCAGAGCGCGCGCAATTTTCTGGGTTTCCGTGATGGTTCGGCCAACCCGAATTCAAACGACGACAAGGCCATGGACCAGATCGTCTGGGTGCAGCCCGACAGCGACGAGCCGGCCTGGGCGACCCATGGCAGCTATCAGGCGGTGCGCATCATCCGCAACTTCGTCGAGCGCTGGGACCGCACCCCTCTGCAAGAGCAGGAAAGCATCATTGGCCGCGTGAAACCCTCGGGCGCGCCGATGGATGGCGACAAGGAAACCCAGGTCCCCGACTACAGCAAGGATCCGGAAGGCAAGTTGACCAAGCTCGATGCCCATATCCGCCTGGCCAACCCGCGTACCCCGCAGACCCAGGCCAACCTGATTCTGCGCCGGCCGTTCAATTACTCCAACGGCGTCAACAAAAACGGTCAGCTGGACATGGGGCTGTTGTTCATCTGCTACCAGGCTGACCTGGAGAAAGGTTTTATCAGCGTGCAAACGCGGCTCAACGGCGAGCCCCTGGAGGAGTACCTCAAGCCGGTCGGCGGCGGGTATTTCTTCACCTTGCCGGGGGTCACAGGCGCCGGGGATTTCCTCGGGCGCACGCTGCTCACTGCAACTGCCCACACCTAAAACACACCCCAGAGCGGATACCGTCCCATGAAGAAGTCGACTCTCGCGTTGTCGTTGTTAATGACCCTCTCGCCACTGGCAGCCTTCGCCGCCACGGCGCCGTTGGACCTGGTAGGCCCGGTGTCGGACTACAAGATCTACGTCACCGAAGAGATCGGTGAGCTGGTCACCCAGACCCAGGCATTCACCGACGCCATCAACAAAGGCGATCTGGCCACCGCCAAAAAACTCTATGCGCCGACCCGCGTGCATTACGAGTCCATCGAGCCGATCGCCGAGCTGTTCAGCGACCTCGATGCGTCCATCGACTCGCGCGTTGACGACCACGAAAAAGGCGTGACCGCCGAAGACTTCACCGGCTTCCACCGCATTGAGTACGCGCTGTTCTCGCAGAACTCGACCAAGGGCCTGGAAACACTGACGGCCAAGCTCAACACCGACGTCAACGACCTCAAGACCCGTGTCGACGGCCTGACCTTCCCGCCCGAGAAAGTCGTGGGCGGCGCCGCTGCCCTGCTGGAAGAAGTCGCTGCCACCAAGATCTCCGGTGAAGAAGACCGCTACAGCCACACCGACCTGTATGACTTCCAGGGCAACATCGACGGCGCGAAGAAAATCGTCGACCTGTTCCGTGGCCAGATCGAGAAGCAGGACAAGGCGTTCCTGACCAAGGTCGACAAGAACTTCGCCACCGTGGACAAGATCCTGGCCAAGTACAAGACCAAGGACGGTGGTTTCGAAACCTACGACAAGGTCAAGGAAAACGACCGCAAGGCCCTGGTGGGTCCGGTGAACACCCTGGCCGAAGACCTGTCCACCCTGCGTGGCAAGCTGGGCTTGAACTAAGCCCTTTTTGATCGTACCCACTGCGCGGGTACGATCAAAAACCCACCTTACAAAATCCGATACAGCAGCCGCTCGATCCGCACACGGCTGACCCGCCGCAAAAACTTGCCCACGGCCGCCGGGTAATCCGCCAGGGTCTGCAACTGCTGAAAGCCCTGGATACGGGTGGTGTGCTGGAAAATCTGCGCCAGCTCGGTCCGCCTCGGCTCCAGCCATTCACCTTGCGGATCGTCCACCAGCAGCGCATTTTCCAGATCGAGGCGAAATGCACGAGGGTTGAGATTGTTGCCGGTGAGCAAGGTGTAGCGCTGGTCGATCCACATGCCCTTGAGGTGGTACGTGTTGTCGCCGTCGCGCCACAGGTGCAGGTTCAGTTGGCCACTGTCGATGACCGGCTGGTGGCGCTTGGCAAACCGCCGCAGGCTGATTTCATAGAGGTACGGCAACGCCGCAATCACCTTGAACGGTTCACTGGGCGGAATGTAGAAGTCGTTGGCAGTCTTGTCGCCGACGATAATGTCGATCTTCACCCCGCGGGCCAAGGCACGGTTGATTTCACGGGTCACCGGCAGCGGCAGGTTGAAGTACGGCGTACAGATCGTCAGTTGGTGCTGGGCACTGGCGATCAGTTCGAGGACCACCCGGTTCAAGGGGTTGTTCTTGCCGACTCCAAGCAATGGGCTGACCGACAGGTTGCCGTTTGGCAGGTGACCCGCCGTGGTGTCGTAGGCCGCGTGTTTCAGGCGGCTGCGCAAGTCACCGATGTCGTTGCGCAAGCTGCGGGTGGTGGGCGGGTTGGGCAGGTCCAGGCGATTGACCGCCTTCGACGCCACAAGTCCGTGCTCAACCAGATGCTGCATCGAGTCCGCCAGCGCCTTGTTGTGGATCAGGTGGTAACGGTCGAAGCGGTATTTGTCGAATTTGTGCAAGTACACATTGTTCAGGCTGGCACCGCTGTAGAGCACGCTGTCATCGATTACGAAACCCTTGAGATGCAGCACGCCGAACAATTCCCGGGTTTGCACCGGCACGCCATACACAGGCACTTCGCTGGCGTGGCTCCGGGTCATCGACTGATACCAGGCGCTGTTTCCCGGCTGCTTGCCGGCACCGATCAGACCGCGCTGGGCACGCAACCAGTCGACCACCACCACGATATCCAGCTCCGGGCGTGCGGCTTTGGCGGCGTGCAGGGCGTCGTAGATCTCCTGCCCCGCTTCGTCCTGCTGCAAATACAGCGCGACGATATAGATGCGCCGTGTGGCCTGAGGGATTTTTTCCAGCAGGCAACGACGAAAGGCATCGGCGCCGGACAGTACGTCGATGGCATCGGAGGACAGCGGGAAACCACGCAGTTTGGGCAACAGAGAACGTTTGAAGAACGACGGCATAGGGCTCGCAATGGGTCGAATCCGAAGAGGCTCCGAGCTTACACCATAGGGTGGCGCAGGTCTCGCCGCCGGGCATGGAAAAAATTCATTGACCAAGAAGAACGATCATTCTACTTTAATGACCATGAACGATATTATCAGCAATGAAACCCGCGACATCATTCTCGACGTCACTGAAAAGTTGATCTACCGCCATGGCATTGCCGCCACCGGCATGGACTTCCTGGTGAAAACCGCCGGTGTCTCGAGAAAAAGTATCTACCGCTACTTCGCCAACAAGGACGAGTTGGTCATCGCCGCGTTGCAGCGCCGTGATGAACGCTGGATGCAGTGGTTACGCACGGAAGTGGAGCGTAGCGAAGGCACGGGCGAACGCCTGCTGGCGCTGTTTACCGCGCTCAAGGCCTGGTTTGGTTCAACTGACTTTCGCGGCTGCGCCTTCATCAACACCAGCGGCGAAACCGGCGACCCGCAGGACCCGGTGCGCGTGCTGGCCAAGGCCCATAAACAGAAACTGTTCGAGTACGCACTCGAACTGTGTCAAGCACATGGCACCCCCGATCCCGAACGGCAGGCCGCGCAACTGCTGATCCTGATCGATGGCGCCATTACCGTTGCCCTGGTCATGGGTGATTCAACAGCAGCTGATAACGCGCAATGTATGGCGAGAACTTTATTGGGGCTGTGAACGCGCACGCCTCGCAACTTTCGATCACACCTTAGTTGTTTTCAGGAGCCACAAACATGTCCACCAATACCGAAGTACGCCCACCGCTCCCCCCCTTCACCCGCGAGTCGGCCATCGAAAAGATTCGCCTGGCCGAAGACGGTTGGAACTCCCGTGACCCGCAACGTGTTTCCCTGGCTTACACCCTGGACACAAAGTGGCGTAACCGCGCCGAGTTCGCGCACAACCGTGAAGAAGCCAAGGGTTTTCTGACCCGTAAATGGGCCAAGGAGCTGGACTATCGGTTGATCAAGGAACTGTGGGCGTTTACCGACAACCGTATCGCCGTGCGTTACGCCTATGAATGGCACGACGACTCCGGCAACTGGTTCCGCTCCTACGGCAATGAGAACTGGGAGTTCGACGAAAACGGCCTGATGGCCAACCGTTTTGCCTGCATCAACGATATGCCGATCAAGGAAAGCGAGCGCAAGTTCCACTGGCCCCTGGGCCGGCGTCCGGATGATCATCCGGGGTTATCCGACTTGGGCTTGTAAGCCGTCTGCGGGCGCCCGTTCTGTGCAGAACACCAGGAAGAGCAGGACTATTTTGTAGTGAGCAGGCTTGTCGAATCGTCGCACCGCCTGCACTGGGGCGCGAAGCGGACCCAGAACCTGACAATGCGATCTCTCTGGAAAACGCGGCGGCCCTGTTGGGGCTGCTGCGCAGCCCAGCGCGGGCGGTGCGACGATTCGACAAGCCCGCTCACCACCAAAAAGCCTGCTCGCCACAACAGCCCGATCAGCCCACCAAACTCCTCACCACAAATGCGCCCAGTGACAGCCTGACACACGCCAGCCGGGCGGCGACGATTCAGTCCTGATTCAAACCGACGCGATACAACACCCCGTCATCCTCGTCCGTCAGCACATACAGATACCCATCCGGTCCCTGCCTCACATCACGGATCCGTGCTTTCAAGTCGCCCAGCAAGCGTTCCTCATGAATCACCTTGTCGCCGTCGAACTGCAAGCGAATCAGCTCCTGGCTGGCCAACGCGCCAATGAACAGGTTGTGTTGCCAGGCCTTGAAGCGGTCGGCGTCATAGAACGCCATGCCACTGATGGCCGGTGATTTCTCCCAGACATGATGGGGAGGCACCGTGCCTTCGACCGTCTTGCCCTTGGCTTCTGGAATCGGCAGCAGGGAGTAGTTGATGCCGTGGGTCGCCAATGGCCAGCCATAGTTCTTGCCACGCTCGATGATGTTGATTTCATCGCCACCACGAGGCCCGTGCTCGTTTTCCCAGATCGTGCCGCTCCAGGGGTTCAGCGCCAGCCCTTGAGGGTTGCGCTGCCCGTAGGACCAGATCTCCGGCCGCACGCCCGATTGGCCCACGAACGGGTTGTCATCGGGCACGCGACCGTCCGGGAAGATCCGCACCACTTTGCCCTGCAGCTTATCCAGGTCCTGGGCGGTGGGCCGGTCGTTGTTCTCGCCCAGCGTCACAAACAGGTAGCCGTCACGGTCGAAGGCCAGGCGCGAGCCGAAGTGGTTGCCAGTCGACAATTTGGGCTCCTGACGCAGGATCACCTTGAAATCGGTCAGGCCGCTGAGGTCCGGTGCCAGCCGACCGCGCCCCACTGCGGTGCCTGCGGTACCGCCCTTGCCCCCGCCTTCGGCATAAGACAAGTACACCCATCGGTCCTGTTTGAAGTCCGGCGACAGCACCACATCCAGCAAACCGCCCTGCCCCTTGGCCCAGACTTCAGGCACGCCGCTCAACGGCGCGGACAGCTTGCCATCCGCGCTGACGAAGCGCAGGTGGCCCGGGCGTTCCGTCACCAGAAAGCCCTGTTTATCCGGCAGAAACGCGACAGCCCAGGGATGGTCCAGGCCTTTGACGACGGGTGTGGCGGTGATGCTGCCCTGCTCACTCGGAAATTGTTGGGTATCGGCGGCGCTAACCGCACCGAGCGGCAACCAGGCACTGGCAAACAAGGCAGCAAGAAGGGTTTTGCGTAGCAACATAAGACGAAATCCTTAACGGCGCTCAGGGCCGACGATTGCCGTTGGCGTCATAAGTCGGGGCTTTGGTTTCAGTGGCGGGACGGCTGGGCGCGGTGCCGCGCTGCGGGTAACGGTTGCCGATACCGCCGTTTTCCAGGGTCGGGGCACGTGGCGTGGGCCCGATCTGGATGCCACGGTTGGTCGGGTTATTGGGCTGGGTGCCCTGCATGCTGTTGGGGTTGGCGCGGTGAATGGCGCCGTCGTTCGATGTGCGGCCCGGCAACGTTTGCGCCTGGACGGTGGATGCCAGCGCCAGGCCCAGGGCCAGTAACGCAAGATGACGCACACAGCTGTTCATGACAAAGCCTCTCTCATCGGGCGAGTGGTACGTGCTTTCGATAACACGCTACGCCTTGGGTTCGGCTTTCGTAACTAAATAGTTTCTCATCAGGTGTAACACGATCTGTCCGCACATCCATCGACCGAAACTTTTCGCGGATGCGGCCAGTCACCAGAAGACCCTCTCTGCTTCAGGAGCTACCGCAATGCCACGCGCAATCTGGAAAGGCGCCATCAGTTTCGGCCTGGTTCATATCCCCGTCTCACTGGTGTCGGCCACGTCCAGCCAGGGTGTGGATTTCGACTGGCTGGACAAGCGCAGCATGGACCCGGTCGGCTACAAGCGTGTCAACAAGGCAACCGGCAAGGAAGTCACCAAGGACAATATCGTCAAGGGCGTTGCGTTCGAGAAAGGTCGTTATGTGGTGCTCAGCGAAGATGAAATCCGCTCGGCTCACCCCAAGTCGACCCAGACCATCGAAATCATTGCGTTTGTCGCCAGTGACCAAATCCCTTTGCAAAACATCGATACACCCTACTTTCTCGCCCCGGACAAACGCGGTGGCAAGGTCTATGCGCTGCTGCGCGAAACCCTGAAGAAATCACGCAAGGTCGCCCTGGCCAACGTGGTGCTGCACACCAAGCAACATCTGGCAGCGTTGATGCCCCTGGAATCCGCCCTGGTGCTGGTGATGCTGCGCTGGCCCGCTGAAGTACGCAGCCTGGATGAACTGGAACTGGGCAGCGATGTGACCAAACCCCAACTCGCCAAGGGCGAACTGGACATGGCCAAGCGCCTGGTGGACGACATGAGCGCGGACTGGCAACCCGACGATTACCGTGACAGTTTCCACGACAAGATCATGGCGCTGGTGGCGAAGAAAGCCAAGGCGGGCAAGATCGAAAACGTGGAAAGCAGTGAGGACAGCGAAGAACGCAAATCTGCGGATGTGATCGACCTGACCGAACTGCTCAAACGCAGCCTCGCCGGCAAGCCCGCCAAGAAGCCCGCGGCCAAGAAAGCCAAGAAGGCCTCATAAACCATGTCCAAGCCCTTGAGCGAATACCAGCGCAAACGTGACTTCAACGCCACCACCGAACCTGCCGGCAGCCCGCCCAAAGGTGGGCGCAAAACCTCGGCATTGAGTTTTGTGATCCAGAAGCACGACGCGCGCAACCTGCACTACGATTTCCGCCTGGAACTGGACGGCGTGCTTAAAAGCTGGGCGGTGCCCAAGGGCCCCAGCCTGGACCCCCAGCACAAGCGCCTGGCCGTGCAGGTGGAAGATCATCCGCTGGACTATGGCGGTTTCGAAGGCAGCATCCCCGCCGGGCACTATGGGGCGGGCGATGTGATTGTGTGGGATCGGGGCGTCTGGCAACCCCACGACGACCCTCACAAGGCTTACGCCGCCGGCAAACTCAAGTTCAGCCTGATCGGCGAAAAGCTGTCCGGCGACTGGGCGTTGGTGCGTACGCGCCTCAAAGGCAGCGGCGACAAGGAACAATGGCTGCTGATCAAAGAGCACGACCAGCAGGCACGCCCGGCGGCGGAATACGACATCGTCCAGGCCCAGCCACATAGCGTGCTCAGCGGTGCAAGCGTCGGCAAACCCAAGGCCTCGAGGCGGGCCAAAACCGTGCGTGCCCTGCCCGAGCACTTCACTCCGCAACTGGCCACCTTGGTGGACCACGCGCCCGAAGGCGAATGGCAATACGAAATCAAGTTCGATGGCTACCGCATGCTGGCGCGCATCCATGACGGCGAGGTGCGCCTGCTTACCCGCAACGGCCATGACTGGACCGAACGCCTGCCGCGCCAGGTCAAGGCCCTGCAGGCGCTCAAACTCAAGGACAGCTGGCTTGACGGCGAAGTGGTCAGCCTGAACGCCGACGGTATGCCGGATTTCCAGGCGTTGCAGAATGCCTTTGATATCGGGCGCAGCCTGGACATTGTGTTTTACCTGTTCGACGCCCCCTACCTCAATGGAGATGACCAACGCCAGACACCCGTGGAGGCCCGGCGTGCGGCGCTCAAGAGCACGCTGTCCAAGAGCCGCAGCAAGCTGTTGCGGTTTTCCGAAGCGTTCGCCGCCGCGCCCCGGGACATTCTGGAAAGCGCCTGCGGCATGGCCCTGGAGGGAGTGATCGGCAAGCGGCTGGGCAGTCCCTATGTGTCCGGGCGCAGTGCGGACTGGATCAAGCTCAAATGTCGGCTGCGCCAGGAGTTCGTCATCGTCGGCTACACCTTGCCCCAAGGCTCGCGCAGTGGTTTTGGCGCGCTGTTGCTGGCGGTGCACGACTCAGACGGCCTGGTCTATGCCGGCCGTGTGGGCACGGGGTTCGATCGGGCCTCACTCAAGCGCATCCATGGGCAGCTGACACCCCTTGAACGCAAGACCTCGCCGCTGGAACAACCGCTGACCGGCACCCAGAGCCGTGGCGTGCATTGGCTGACGCCCAGCCTGGTTGCGGAAGTGCAGTTTGCCGAATGGACTCGGGAGGGTGTGGTGCGCCAGGCAGCGTTCATCGGAATGCGCACCGACAAACCGGCCGCGCAGGTCGTTCGCGAGCAAGCTGCCCGGACCGGCACGGCCAAGGTTTCAAAGAACGCAGGCGGGGTGAATATCACCCACGCCGAGCGTGTGATCGATCGGCAAAGCGGCACGCAAAAACAGCAACTGGCGCAGTACTACAACAGCATCAGCCCGTGGATCCTGCCCTTTCTGCATCGTCGTCCGGTGTCGTTGCTTCGGGCCCCGGAAGGCATCGAGGGCGAACAATTCTTCCAGAAACACGCCGACCGCCTGGAGATTCCCCATATCAAGCAGTTGGACTCGGCCCTGGATCCTGGCCACGCGCGACTGCTGGAAATCGACAGTGCCGGTGCGCTGATCGGCGCCGTGCAGATGGGCACCGTCGAGCTGCATACCTGGGGCGCCACCTACGACAAGATCGAGACTCCCGATCTGTTTGTGCTCGACCTCGACCCGGACCCGGCACTGCCCTGGAAAACCATGCTCGAGGCTGCACAACTCACGCTATCGGTACTCGATGAGCTGGGGTTGGCGGCGTTTATCAAGACCAGCGGCGGCAAGGGTCTGCACCTGATCATTCCCTTGGCGCGACGCGACGACTGGGACACGGTCAAGGCCTTCGCCAAGGCCATCGCCCAGTTCATGACCCGGCAACTGCCCGAGCGCTTCACGGCGACTTCAGGGCCTGGAAACCGCGTGGGCAAGATATTCATCGACTACCTGCGCAATGCCCGGGGCGCGAGTACGGTGGTTGCGTACTCCGTGCGGGCCCGCCCGGGCCTGCCGATGTCGGTACCGATCAGCCGAGAGGAGTTGAAGTCGTTGCGCAGCGCCCAACAATGGAACATCGCCAACGTGCAGGAGCGCTTGCAGGGTTTGAAGCAGGACCCATGGGCGGGATACGCCCATCGGCAGAAGATCAGCCGGAAGATGTGGGACAAACTGGGCGCCCAACCTCCGGAATGAAGGGCGCCGGAATGAGCATCAGATCAGCACGAAAATCAGCGCCAATGCGCCAAAGATCGCCCATTTTTCCAGGTAGTAGCGTGCGCGGTTGCGCTTTTTCAGTTCCTTGCCCCGCAACCGGATCTTGTACAGACGGTTGAAGGCACGGTTCAACCCGCCGGTCTTGTCACCAGCATCGTTGGGCGAGCCGGCAGCAGCCATGACAGTGCGGCTGAACCAACGGTTGAACGCCGTGGCCCAACGGTACTTCATCGGCCGCTCGATATCGCAGAACAGGATGATACGGTTCTGCTGCGTGGTGTTTTCGGCATAGTGGATGAAGGTTTCATCGAACATCACCGGCTCACCGTCACGCCAGTAGTAGCTCTCACCATCCACGTTGATGTAGCAACCCGGATCGTTGGGCGTATCCAACCCCAAATGGTAGCGGTAGGAGCCGGCGTACGGGTCACGATGACGCACCAGCTTGGACCCCGGCGGCAGCTCGGCGAACATCGCCGCCTTGATCGAACCGATGCTCTGCACCAGTTCAGTGGTGCGTGGGCACAGCTTCATGGCCGAAGGGTGACTGTCGCCGTACCACTTCAGGTAGAAACGCTTCCAGCCCGACTTGAAGAACGAGTTGAAACCCACATCGTTGTACTGGTCCGAACGCTTGATCTCACCGGCACGCAGCAGGTTCTGGCCTTCCAGGCGAATTTCTTCCCAGTGCTCCTGCAACGGGCTCAGGTCCGGAAAGTCGCTGGGCGACAGATACGGGCGGCTGGGCAGTTTGGAGAACAGATAGAGGAAGCAGTTGACCGGTGCCAGGAACGTCGAGTGATCGCTGAGCTGGCGACCCAGCTTGTGTCGCACACGGCCACGCAAGTGCACATACGCGATGGAAGCAACGTAGAGAACAACAATGATCAGTTTCAAAGGATTTCGTCACACGTCAGGAGAAGACAGACTGCACCTGCGTGCCCACAACGGCCGAGGTTCTAGCAGCACCTGAAATCACAATTCATATACGGGCGGCACGACCGCTGGATGACCCTGCGGTTCATGACCATTACCGGATATTTAGCCACAGTTTGTAACCAAAGGTTAACTAAGAATTGTGAAAAGCTGTCCGCTGAGTGTGCTGGAGGGGTGAACGGGCCGTCTGCTCGACCGGCCCGTAGAAGTGACAACGTCGATCAGCGCGCCGAGACGAGGTAATTGCCTTGCAATGAAAGAGGCCGCTGCTCACGACGGGTGTGGATGAAGTGCGCGATCAGGGCAATCAACAGCCCCAGCGCCATGCCTGCTGCCAGGCTCAGTGCAATGATCAGGGCTTTGCGCGGCTTGATCGAGCTCAGCGGCTCCTGTGCCTGACGATCGACCGTCACCAATTTCAACGCGCTCATATCGATATTGAGCCCATTGAGGCGCGCCTCCTCCGCCCGCAGTGACTCGATACCCCGCAGGAAGATATCTTCGTCGGCGCGGTTTTTCAGCACCTCGACCTCACGGTTGGCATCCAGCAAGCGCAACTCCTTGCCGATCTCGGCGACGCGACCATTGGTGAAGTCATCATTGGTGCGATGCAACAACGCCTCACGCTCAGCCTCCAGGACCTCGGTGCCCATGAAATACAGCGGGATCTCCTGGTTGTTCACTTCAGTACGCATCACCTGCCCCGGGCCACGTACGGCATCCGCCGCCATTGTCGAAGGCGTTGTGGGCGTTTTGATGCCGATGGAGCGGGCAATTGAAATCGCCTCGGCCAGTTCTGCCAGGCGATTGGCGCGCTCCACCTTCATCTGGGCGCGCAGGGCCGTGAGTTCGTCCGCCAATTGCGCACGCTTGAGTTCGTCGGCCTCCAGCAATCTTGCGATCTTCGAGGTTTTTTCTGTCTCGTAATTGGCGCGAACTGCGCTGATCTTGCCCCTGAGTTCGCCGAGCCGGTTGTTGACGATGACCCTGAGATCCGCTTCTACCTGTGCTCGCTCGAGCTCGATCGCGTACTCGATAAAACCGTTGAGAATGGTTACCCCGTCGATGTCCTTGGGGTACTGCAATTGCAGACGAATATAGTCACTGAGTGAGTCGGCCCTGTTCGGGTCCAGGCGCGTCAAGGTGAATGCCGTACGGTTGAAGGCTTCGAAGCTCTGCTCCAGGCTTCGCCCGGGCTGCTGTACCGTTTCGAACAGCACAGGGTTGGCCCTGAAGAACCCGAGGCGGGCTTCGTAAGAGTCCAAACGCATGCCGACCTTGGCCAGGGCGTCTTCGGGTGGCAATTTGTAGACTTCGGAGCGATTGAGCGCATCCAGCTCGTTGATTGCCGCAGGCCGCAATACACTGCTGACCTGGTAGACACTCGGTGCAAGAAACGCGTAGCCCACTCCCAGAAGGCCACTCAGAATCATGCAGCCGATGATCCATTTCCGATGCTGCCAGATAGCGCTGAATAGTTCGAAGAGGTCGACTTCGTCCGAAGCCGCAGGTTGATGTAACGGGGGAGTGTTATTCAAAATTCATACACCCTGATGGGTTGAAATCCCGCGCTCGAAACACAAGCACGCATTGCAACCGGATAAACAAAGAGCAACGTCCGAGCCCAGGAATGATGAGTTTTCTTCCCGAGAAGTCGTTACGCGACGTTGCCAAGCGCGCAGGCAACATAACGCTAATTACCTGTCTGCAAAGGAAAAATTACAAAAATTAAAAAAATCAGGACTGTTCCTACTTCAAACTTCACCTCCATTAACATTTGGTCTTTCAACAAAAAGGAATTTGTATGTCATCCATTTCCGATCCGGATGTTCAGGCCCTCCAGGGCGTCTGGGAACAGACCGCACTCGAGGACAGTGGCGTGCTGAACCCGGTCGATGCCCACAGCGCTCCCGGCGCGCTGACGACCATTACAGATGATCGCTTCGAAGTGAAAACCCGCGACGGCGTGGTGTTATTGGCTGGCCGGTTTTTCCTGGACAGCCAGACCACGCCCAAGAGCATCACCTGGGTCGACGCCATGGGCGAGGATGCCGGCAAACGCCTGCCCGCCAGCTATAGCCTGGAAGGCGATGAATTCGTGTTCATCGCTGCGGATGAAAACCAGCCAAGGCCCACTGAGTTCAGCACCCGCCCAGGTCAGACCATGCGCACTTTCGTGCGACGCACCTGAACAGTGCATGCCGCAAACTTGCGACACGATTTTCACAAAGTCTTCACGTGTCGATCTATAGGGTAAAGCCTACCTACTCCAGTGAATCCCTTGCCCGCCTCTCCTCGCGGGCTTTTTTTGCCTGCTGGAAATGCCCTTCGGAGGTGGGCGTGAAACTTATCCGCAAGCCCGCCGGTCACTAGCCCAGTGAGCGTTCAGCCCCTGGATGCCTTTGTTCGAAGAACCGCCGTGGCCCATCCTCATGACCTGCGCAGCACCCTGTCCCTGGACAGCTTGAATTTCTTCCTGGCGGATGTACGCGACGGCCTCGGCCCGTACCTGGCGATTTATCTACTGGCGGTACACCAGTGGGACCCTGCCAGTATCGGCGTGGTCATGACCTTGGCCGGCGTCGCGGCCCTGATCGCCCAAGGCCCGGCGGGTGCGCTGATTGACCGAACCCGCAGCAAGCGCGCGGTGGTTGCGCTGGCCGCTGTTCTGGTGACTGTTAGTTGCGTGCTGCTGCCGTTCGTCAGCACGTTCAGCCTGGTGGCGCTGACCCAGGCCGCCAGTGCCATCGCGGCGTCGGTGTTCGCGCCGGCGATTTCGGCGATTTCCCTGGGGATCACCGGCCCCCGCGCATTCACCCGCCGCACCGGTCGCAATGAAACCTTCAACCACGCCGGCAATGCCGTGGCCGCATTGCTGGCGGGCGGGCTGGCCTATCTGTTCGGACCGGTGGTGGTGTTTTACCTGATGGCTTTCATGGCAGTGGCCAGCATCGTCGCGATCACTTGCGTGCCGGGCGCGGCCATCGACCACGAGGTGGCACGTGGCTTCGACCCGGCCCATGCCAGCGCTCACGAACAGCCTTCGGGCCTGCGGGTACTACTCGCCAATCGCCCGCTCCTGCTGTTCGCGATTTGCTGCGCACTGTTCCACCTGGCCAACGCGGCGATGCTGCCGCTGGTCAGCCAGAAGCTGGCACAGATCGATTTGCAGATGGCCACGCCACTGACATCGGCGTGCATCGTAGCCGCGCAACTGGTGATGGTGCCGATGGCGTGGCTGGTGGGCGTCAAGGCCGATGTATGGGGACGCAAGCCGTTACTGTTGGCCGGATTCCTGATCCTGCCCCTACGGGGTGTGCTGTATACCCTGTCCAGCGACCCTTACTGGCTGGTGGCCGTGCAAATGCTCGACGGCGTTGGCGCCGGTATTTTCGGTGCGTTGTTCCCCGTGGTCGTCAAGGACCTGACCCAGGGTACCGGGCGTTTCAACGTCAGCCTCGGCGCCCTGTCGACCGTATTCGGCCTGGGCGCGGCGCTGAGCAGCAGCCTGGCAGGATTCGCGGTGCAACAGGCCGGTTATGACACGGCCTTTTTGACCCTGGCCGGCGTGGCGACCGTGGCGCTGGCGCTGCTGTGGCTGGCCATGCCGGAGACTCGGGCCAACGCAACGTTCGCGTGCCATACAACTGTCGCCTGACATATGCGACAATGCGCGCCAAATTCCAACACACACCCCAATCTTCTGTTCAGCGACCGGGTTTCGCGCCTTGATGTCGCTGTTGATGCATGCCTGAAGGCTCCTGCCGCCATGCTCGCAACCCATTGATAGGTAAAGTAATTGATCTCCACAGCTAACATCACCATGCAGTTCGGCGCCAAGCCGCTCTTCGAGAACGTCTCGGTCAAGTTCGGCGCCGGTAACCGGTATGGTTTGATCGGTGCCAACGGTTGCGGCAAGTCGACCTTCATGAAAATTCTCGGTGGCGACCTCGAGCCGTCCGGCGGCCAGGTCATGCTCGAGCCGAATGTACGCCTGGGTAAACTGCGCCAGGACCAGTTCGCCTACGAAGAATTCACCGTGATCGACACCGTGATCATGGGTCACGAGGAGCTGTGGAAGGTCAAGGCCGAGCGCGACCGCATCTACTCGCTGCCGGAAATGAGCGAAGCCGACGGCATGGCCGTGGCGGAGCTGGAAACCGAATTCGCCGAAATGGACGGCTACACGGCCGAATCCCGTGCCGGTGAGCTGCTGCTGGGTCTGGGTATTCCGCTGGAACAGCATTTCGGCCCGATGTCCGAAGTCGCGCCAGGCTGGAAACTGCGTGTGTTGCTGGCCCAGGCACTGTTCTCCGATCCCGAAGTTCTGTTGCTCGACGAACCGACCAACCACCTGGACATCAACACTATCCGCTGGCTGGAGACCATTCTCACCCAGCGCAACAGCCTGATGATCATCATCTCCCACGACCGTCACTTCCTGAACAGCGTGTGCACCCACATGGCGGACCTGGACTACGGCGAGCTGCGCCTGTTCCCGGGCAACTACGACGAGTACATGACCGCAGCCACCCAGTCCCGCGAGCAACTGCTGTCGGACAACGCCAAGAAGAAAGCCCAGATCGCCGAACTGCAGACCTTCGTCAGCCGCTTCTCGGCCAACGCCTCCAAGGCCAAGCAGGCCACCTCCCGCGCCAAGCAGATCGACAAGATCCAGCTGGCCGAGGTCAAGCCATCGAGCCGTGTCAGCCCGTTCATCCGCTTCGAGCAGACCAAAAAGCTGCACCGCCAGGCAGTGACCATCGAGCGCATGTCCAAAGGCTTCGAAGGCAAGACCCTGTTCCAGAACTTCAGCTTCACCGTCGAAGCCGGCGAGCGCGTGGCGATCATCGGCCCGAACGGCATCGGCAAGACCACCCTGCTGCGCACCCTGGTGGGTGAACTGACCCCGGACGCCGGCAGCGTGAAGTGGACCGAAAGCGCAGAGCTTGGCTACTACGCCCAGGACCACGCCCACGACTTCGAAGACGACGTGAGCCTGTTCGACTGGATGGGCCAGTGGACCCAGGGCGAACAAGTCATCCGGGGCACCCTGGGCCGCATGCTGTTCTCCAACGACGAGATCCTCAAATCGGTCAAGGTCATCTCCGGGGGTGAGCAAGGCCGCATGCTGTTCGGCAAGCTGATCCTGCAAAAGCCGAACGTGCTGGTGATGGACGAACCGACCAACCACCTGGACATGGAATCCATCGAGGCGCTGAACCTGGCGCTGGAAAACTATCCGGGCACGCTGATCTTCGTCAGCCACGACCGTGAGTTCGTATCGTCCCTGGCCACTCGCATCATCGAGCTGAGCCCAAGCGGCGTGACCGATTTCAGCGGCACCTATGACGACTACCTGCGCAGCCAGGGCGTGGTGTTCTAAACACAGTTGTAGTGAGCAGGCTTGCCCTGCGCCGGGCTGCGCAGCGGCCCCAATAAAAAACACCGCGA
>NZ_JBSVVZ010000028.1:0-79616 GCF_054071875.1 Pseudomonas sp. SDO524_S393
CTGATGCGTTGCTGACACACCTTATTCGCGAGCAAGCCCGCTCCCACATTTGGGCCTTCACTGTTCTGAAAACCGAGTTAGCGGTAGATATCCTCCCGCGTCCACGGCAGTTCATGGCTGCCATCGGCGTGAGGTTTGGTCGCCAGGATCTGATGCAGGTTGATCCAGCCCCGCGCAAACGCATAGGCGCATCCCGCCAGGTACAACCGCCAGATACGCAACGCTTGCTCCGGCACCATCTTCGCCGCCGCTTCCAGGTTGTCTTCCAGGCGTTCGCTCCAGTGATCCAGGGTGCGCGCGTAATGCAGGCGCAGACTTTCGACATCGACCACTTCCAGCCCGACTTCGCTGATCTCGGCGGTCATCATCGCCAGGTGCGGCAGCTCGCCGTTGGGGAACACGTAGCGTTCGATAAAGTCCCCGGCGCCACGACCGACCGGGCGACCGTCGGTGTGCTTGGCGGTAATGCCGTGGTTCATCACCAGGCCGCCTTCACGCACCGCACCGAACAGGGTCTGGCAATATTCCGCCAGGTTGGCGTGGCCGACGTGCTCGAACATGCCCACGCTGACCACTTTGTCGAAGCGGCCATCCTGGGGAAGGTCACGGTAGTCAAGCAGTTGCAGCTCGACCTGGTCCTCCAGGCCTTCGGCTTTGACCCGCTCCCGAGCCAGGGCCAACTGTTCCTTGCTCAGGGTGATGCCAAACACTTTGACCCCGAACTCCCGCGCGGCATAGCGCGCCAGCCCGCCCCAGCCACAGCCCACGTCGAGCAAATATTCCCCCGGCTGCAGCCGCAGCTTGCGGCACAGGTGGCGAAATTTGTCTTGTTGGGCCTGGTCGATGGACTCGCTGCCGGTCTCGAAATAACCGCAGGAGTACGCCATGTCCTGGTCCAGCCACAACTGGTAGAACTCGTTGGACAGGTCGTAATGATAGGAAATAGCCGCTGCGTCAGTGGCCTTGTCGTGGATCGAGCGCACCGGACGGCTCCCCTCGCCGTCTTCGATCAGGGCGTGACTCAATTCGTCACAAACCCGAATGACCTCGGAGATGGAGCCTTCCAGCTCCACTTTGCCCTCGACAAAGGCTTCGCCCAGTGAATCGAGCGTGGGATGGGTCAGTTGGGTCACCACCGTGGGGTCCTTCACCACGATGGTCACACTGGGCTCGGGGCCCAAGTTGAATTCATGGCCGTCCCAGAGTCGAAGACGCAGCGGTAGCTGAAGATTCTGTAAGGCCGGTGGAAGTTGCGCGAGCATGAGTAGTCCCCCCTTGTTTCAGACGTCTGGGTGTGAGGGTAGACCATCCGGAGACAAAGTAGGACGCTATCGATTTGATAGCTCGTTTCTATGGGGCTCGGCGCTCGAGCAAACCGTCCTGGATCCACTGCTTCAGCCATGTGACGGCCTGCAGGGGGGCACCCTCTCCATAAGTGACTGCCAACTCGGCGCACAGTTCTGAAAAACTCCAACCGGTAGTCACCATCCCTGCCAGCGCGCAGGCCTCGGCGGGCTCCAGGCTGCGGTAGTGGCACACATTCTGGTGCCGCCACACCAGGCAAATCTGCGCCAATTCCAAAGCATGGCTGCCGGGGAAATCCGACTCATCCCTGCTGGCACGCCAGATCGCCACGCTATTGAAATGGCACAGCATCTGCTGCACCGACGGCGCCAGCGTCACCTGCAGGCCCGGCCATGCTTCAGGCGCCAGTTGCGCCATATCAGGGAGGGTCAGCGGCTCGCCCTCCGGCGCATCGAACGCCAGGGTAAACGCCCACTCCAGACGCGCCAGCTCGGCCAGTGGCGCGCTCTGTTCCGCCACCAGGTGTTCCACGATAAATGCCGGAAAGCGCTCACCCAACCAGCGCAGGCTGTAATGGGCCGAAGGGTAGCGGCGTACGTAGGCTTCGCTCAACCGCGCGAACTCATCGTCGCCCAGCCAGTACACGATCGCGCCAAAGTCATGGCGCAACACCTCCTGCAACCGCGACACGTAGGCGTTGTGGTAAATCGCCAGGCCCGTCTGCACGTCCAGCGTCGGCCCGCCCATTAACGTCGCGGCAAAACCGCTGTTGGCCACCGACGTCTCGGCTAACAGATGCTGCTCGAAAGCCAACTGCCAATCGGTCAGGCGCATAACGACCTCCTGGCCAACGCCGAAGCGCCCAGCTCACGGGCCTTGCCCAACTCGGTGAGCAGTTCTTCGAACGGCGGAAAATGGTCATCGCGCTCCAGCAGCGTCGAAACCGGCCCCACGTGTTCAAGGGTCTGTTGATACAGCGCCCACACCGGATCGCACACCGGGTGGTCATGGGTATCGACCACGTAGTCGCCGTAATCCATATGCCCGGCCAGATGCAGCTGGCGGATGCTCTGCGGCGGCAGGTTGCGGATAAACGTCCAGGCGTCGAACCCATGGTTGCGGGAGCTGACATACACATTGTTGACGTCCAGCAACAGCTGACACCCCGACAAATGGGTCAGGGCGTTGAGAAATTCCCATTCGGTGAACTCGTCCGCCTTGGCGCGCACATAGCTGGAGACGTTTTCCAGCACCAGCGGGCGCTGCAACACATCCTGCACCTGGCGCACGCGGGCGGCCACGTGGTACAGGCTTTCTTCGGTGTAAGGCAGGGGCAGCAAGTCATGCAATTGGTGAGCGCTGCCACGGCTCCAGCACAGGTGATCGGAAATCCACGCTGGCTGAATACGCTCGGCGAGCTGCTGGATTCGCTTGAGGTAGTCGGTATCGAGGGCATGGGGCCCGCCGATGGACAAGGACACGCCATGCATCACCAGCGGGTAGCGCTCGGCAATCGCGTCCAGGTAGTACAGGGCTTTGCCGCCCGGGACCAGATAATTCTCGGAGATCACTTCGAACCAATCCACCGCCGGCGATTGTTCAAGGATCTGCGGGTAGTACTCGCTGCGTAAACCCAGGCCGTAACCCAGGCTCGAAAGGGAAGTGGACATCAGACACTCCAGGGCAAAGTGTCCGCAGCGGTGGGGGGGCAACCGCTGCGGGAGCACTCGGTTGCCGGTTATTCGCCGACGGTGCCGCCAGCCTTGGTGCAAGCATCGGCACTGGCCTGGACCTTGAAGCCCTGACCTTTGCAGGAGCCTTGGCCCTTGCAGGCATGGTCCTTGGTTTTGCAGTCGTTCTGGCCTTTGCACGCGTTGATGCCGTAGCAGTGCACGGAGGTGTCAGCGGCCTGGGCCTGAGTGACGACACCGGCGAACAGAGTGGCGGCGGCCATTGCGAGGGCGGCACCAGCAGCAGCGGATTTGATGTTCATTGTTGTATTCCTCATGATCGTTGGGGTGTCGGTCTGAACGGATTGTTCAGTCTCGACACCCCACTAGAGTGAGGTGCCCTATCGGCGTTACAGCCCGCGCAAAATATTTCTGAAAATTATTCCTTCAGCTTCAACAGCGGCTCCTGAAAGCGCAGCAAACGCCCGGCGTTGCCCAGTACCAGCAAGGTGCTGAGGTTGTGCAGCACCGCCGCGATCATCGCCCCCGCCGCCCCCAGCCAGCCGAACGCAGCGAACACCACGATGGCCAGCGTCCAGCCCAGGCCGATGATCACATTCACCTGCAATGTCTGCCGACACTGACGGCTCAGGCGCACGCAAGTGCCCAGGCGACGCAGGTCACTGCCGATCAGCACCACGTCCGCCGACGCCAGGGCGATATCCGCCCCGCCCGCGCCCATGGCCACGCCCACCACCCCGGCCTTGAGCGCCAACGAATCGTTGATGCCGTCGCCCACCACCATCGGACGAAAACCGCTGTCGATTTCGCCCAGCACCCGGTTGAGTTTGTCTTCGGGCAAGGCCTGGGCTTCGACGTCGCTGATACCCACGTCCAGCGCCAGGCTGTCGGCCACGCTCTGGCGGTCGCCGGTGAGCAGCAATTGACGCCCCAGGCCCAAGTCGCGCAGCTCCTGCAACGCCTGACGCGCTTCGGGTTTGACGCTGTCCGCCAACAACAGCCAGGCCAGAAACTGCCCGTTCAGCGCCAGCCCGGCAATCGGGCCGTCGTGGTTCGGCACAGCGCTGGTAAGGATCCCCAATTGCTCGAACAACTCGGGCCGGCCCAATGCCGCTTCGCCCTCAGCGGTCTGCGCCACCACCCCCAAGCCCTGGCGCTCACGAATCTGCGTCAACGCCAGCAAATGCTCCTGGGTCGCCAACCCCGCCAGCGCCCGGCTGACCGGGTGGCTGCTGGCCGACCCCAGGCTGGCGGCCAGGTTGAGCAAGCGCTGCCGATCCGGCGCGGTGGTTTCCACCGATTGCAGGCGCAGGGTGCCAAAGGTCAGGGTGCCGGTTTTGTCGACCACCAGCGACGTCAGGTCCGCCAACTCCTCCAGGAACGCCGAGCTGCGAATCAGAATCCCATGGCGCGCCGCCACGGCAATCCCGGCAATCGCCGTGGCCGGAGCCGACAGCACCAACGCGCACGGGCACGCCGCGACCAACACGGCAAGCATCGCCTGAGCGTCGTTGGTCACAAACCAGGTGACCGCCGCCAGCAGCAGCACCAACACCATATAGCTGCCCGCGTAACGCTCCAGCAGCCGGGTGATCGGCGGCTTGGCGCGCTCGGCGTTCTGCATCAATGCGATGACTTTGCCCAAGGTGGATTCGCCCCCCGTGCGGGTCACTTGCAGGCGCAGCAAGCCGTCGAGGTTGATCGCCCCGCCATACACCTGCGCCCCCACACTGGCCTCCAGCGGCACCGACTCACCGGTGATCGGCGCCGTGTCCAGGCTCGCCTGGCCCGACAGCACCACGCCATCGGCCGGCACGCGGTCACCGGCGCGCACCTCGACGATATCGCCGGTCTGGAGCGTGCCGTTATCCACCTCCTGGATGCTGCCGTCGGCCTGCACCCGACGCGCATGGCTGCGGGTCAGCTTGCCCAGCGCATGGATCGCCTCCTGGGAGCCGATCACGCTGCGCTCTTCCAGGACATGGCCGAAGATCATGATGATCGGCAACAAGGCAGCGGTCAGCAGGTCCCCCGTGGCCCAGGCACCGAGCATGGCCAAGGCGATGAGTTGGTCGGTGATGCCGTGCAGGCTGGGAAACCGCAGGCTGTACCAGGCCGAACGCATCACCGGCACCGCTACCAGCAACGAGGCAACGCCCAGCAGCAGTTGGCTCACGCCGCTCTGGTCCGGTGCCAGCCAGCGCCACACCAGGCCCAGCGCGAGCAACCCCAGGGCGAGCATGGCCAGGGTCAATTGCCGCGCGGCACTGCGCTGCTCGGCGGACGTCAACATAGGTGCGCTCATTGTTCGGCTCCCTGGATGATCAAGCGGGAGTCGTCCTTGGGATCGACCGTGGTCACCGAACCGGCCTGGCCGAGGATCTTCGGCAAGCGCTCGCGGTACAGACGCAGCAACAGACCCCGGTCTTTCACCTGGGCCAGGCTCGCGACCGTCGCAGTTTGCGCCTGGGCATTGGCCAGGCGCTCGCTGGCCTGGGCGTGGGCGACCTGCACCACGCGGTCGGCCTGCTGGGTAGCGGTTTGCGTGAGTTTTTCCGCATCGGTGCGGGCATTGGCCACCGCCTTGTCCGCCTGCTGGCTGGCAGTAAGCACGGCGTTGAACGCATTCACCGCCGGGCCCGGCAGGCTCGATTGCACGTCCACGCGAGTCACTTGGATACCCAGCCCCAACCCCGTGGAGGCCAACGCCACCAAGCGTTGATTGATGCCCTGCACCAGATCGCCACGCAACCGCTCACGGCGCTCGGCGGCGCCGTTGTCGCTGCCGATCAGTTCGGGACGCGCCACCAGGATCGTGTCCAGGTCGCGTGCGGCCGTCAGCGCCACCGCGCTGCGGGTCACCAATCGATCCAAGGCCGGCAAGACGTGATCGCTCTGCAACACATAGGCGTAGGGCTCAGTGACCTTGTAGAACACCCGCACATCCAGCTGAACCACCCCGGCATCGCCGGTCAGCAGGTAACCGGACCCGGCCAGTGCATCGCTCAGCGGCGTGGCAAAGCTCGCCACACGGTCGGCCTGGATCGCCGCGTCGGAACGCAGCAGGTTGTCCACCCGACGCTCGATCACCCGGTCGGCCGCCGGCAGCAGCACAACCTGTTCGAACGGCTGCGGCCACGCCAACAGCAGCCCGGCATTCTGAATACGGTCGAGGGCACCGAAGTGCAGGACCACCGCACGGTTCTGTGGGTCGATCTGCCGCACATTGGAAAACGCCCAGGCCAGCGCGGCCAATACCGTCACCGCATACAACGCCATGAATGTCAGGCGCCCGGCCTGGACCCACGGGCTGTCCGGGCTGTCACGCGTCGTCATGGCTGAACATCCTTCGGCCCGTCCACCAGCGCGCGAAACGGCGCGGCGTCGGTGCGCAGGATGATTTTGGTGCCGGGTGTCACCACGGTGCCCAGGGTATCGAGGGAGCGCAGCAGGTTGTACAACTGCGGGTTGCCCGCGTAGGCACGCCCGTAAATCTGCGCGGCTTCGACCCGCGATTGCGCTTCGATATCGGCGGCCTTCACGGTGGCATCGGCCTGCACAATGCGCGCATCACGCTCGGCGGCGGAGCGGATCTGCGCCGCCTCACGCTTGCCCACGGCGGTGCGCTCGGTGGCGATGGTTTCACGCTCGGCACGCATGCGATCGACCGTCGCGGTGAGCGTCACCGACGGCAGCGTCAGCCGCTCGATGCCCACCTGCGCCACGCGCACGCCATAGGTAGTGAGCAATTGCTGGTCGATCTGCTGGCGCAACTGCGCCTCGAAATCGGCGATGCGCACCTGGCTGGCGTCGGTGTTGATCAGGCTCGACAGGTCGAAACTGGCCGCCGTGGTTTCCAGCGCCGAACCGACGAAGGTGCGAATCTGCCGCGCGGCTTCATCCGGCTGATTCTGCACCGCCCGCATGAAGCGCTGCACATTGTCGGCATCGCCCTGCACCTGCCAGGCCACGTAAGCCTGCACGATGATCCGCAGGCCATCACGGGTGCCCACATCCTGCAAACCGCTGGAGGTGGTGCGCAGACGCAGGTCCACCGGAATCGCCGCTTCGAACGGTGCCGGCCAGCGCCAGCCCAGGCCGGGCTCCAGCAGCACCCGGGAAGGGTTGCCGAAACGGGTGATCACCGTCGCCTCGCCGGAACGTACCTGCACCAGGCTGGCGGCCGCGACCGCGAACAGCACCAGCAACAACGCCCACGCCATGCGCCGCCAAGGGAACGGCCCCGCGGCCTGTTCATCGCCATGAGGGTGATGATGGTGGTGGTGATGGCCATGATGATGACCGTGATCGTGAGAATGAGCGCTCAACAGACAGACTCCTTATTGAACGGCTTTACGCGGCACCGAAGGGTCAGCCGGCAAGGTAAAAGAACGCAGATCGAGGGTGGGTGCACTGTCGGCGCCCAGGCGATGATCCAGAATGAGCAGCTTGGCGCGGGCCAGGCCCTGGCTGAGTTGAGTGAAGTACTGCTCCAGCACAAACGCCTGGCCTGCGCTGGCATAGGCTTTTTGTTCGGCGGCGAACCGCAGGTCGGCGGCGCGGGCACCGGCATTCACTTCACGCGCGGTGGCCTGAGCCTGATCGCGGGCGGTGCTGGCTTGCAGCAAGGCCTGGTTGGTCTGTTCGCTGGCTGCGCCGCGCTCCCGGGCAATCAACGCTTGCGCGCCGATCTGCGCCGCTTGCACGCCGTGGTAGGCATTGGCGGCACCGGCGGGTGGGTGGATGGCTTCCACCACCGTGGCGAGAATTTCCACGCCACTGTCGAGGGCTTGCAGGTCGGCCTGCACGGCGCGACCAATCTCATCGGCCAGGCGGGTGCGTTGCTCACCGAGCAATTCGTCGAGGGTGCGCGAGGCAAAATCGTGCACGAGGATGCGGCTCGCGGTGCTGCGAATCAGGGTCGGCACATCCGCACTGTGATAAGTGGCGGCCAGCGCAGCCTGGTCGGTCAGGCCGATACGGTAGACGAAGCGCACATCCATGTTGACGATCTGGAAGCCCTGCTTGTCGCCGCTGCTGCTGGCGATCACCTGGGATTTGTCATTTACATGGCTGGCGTCCCACAGCCGGTTGGCGATCAGCGGCGCGGGCCCTTCCGCCGCAGCCAGTTCCGGCGCGGCAGCGTCAGTGACACTGGTGGCCAGTTCGTGCACCACGCCGTTTTCCACACGGATCACCCGTCCCAACGGCCACGGCAAGCCTGCATGCAGACCTGGGCCGAAGACCTGCACCGGCTTGCCGAAGCGCTCATAAATCCCACGACCTTGCAGCGGTACTTCGTGCACACCGGTCAGCGCCCAGCCGACCGCCAGCACCACCAGCAACACCGGCAGGAATGCCCGGCGCATGTAGGTAAACGCCCAAATCTGGCGCAGGTCGATACCAAACCGGTTGTGCAATTCATGCTGCAAGGCCAGCAAGGGTTGCGGCGGCCAACGCAGCAGGTCGGCGATAAAGCTTTGCGCCATCAGGCGCGGTTCGAGACTTGGCTGACGCGGGCTGAACAACGACAGCACCGCCCTGAACAGAAACTCCACCGCCACCAGCGCCGGCAACACGCCGACCAATACGGCCAGACGCAGCGGCCAGACCGAGTCCACCCCGGCAAATAGCAGACACACCGCACTGACCACCAGCACCAGGATCGCCACCCGGCTCAACTGCGCCAGTTGCGCGGCTTCTGGCCACTGCGCGGTGGTTTCCTGGGCGAGGCGACGTTCAAACACCAGCAAACCGAAGGCCAACGCCAACGCCAGCGCGGCACCGACGCTGGCGGCTTGCCCCACGGCTGCCGCCGGCAAGGTCAGGCTCCAGAACTCGATAACGCTGACCAGTGCCAGCAACGACCAGCCCGCCAGCCACAACACCGGCGCGCCGATCTGCTGGCCAACACGCTCCACCAGGCGCGCGTAGCGGCTCGTGTGTTCAACCGGCACTTCAACCGCGGGTTCTTCCAGCGCCTGGGCGCGCCAGTCCGCCACCCACCAGGCCGACTGCAAACCGGCCACCAACAGCAAGAGTGCGGACGCGCAGTTGATCAGTACCACCGGCCAGACCGACAGCGGCGCAAACAGCGCGACAAACAACGCCAGCACCCAGCCGGTGACCGCCAGGGTCATCAGGCCGATGCCGGCCTGGCGCAATCGACGGGCATGGAACAGCCCCTGTTGAAACCGCGCAAGGCCTTCCACCGAAGCGCCCTCAGCTTCCAGATCCACTTGCATCCACTCAGCGCCCGTTTGTACATAATTCGTTACGATATAACACGGAGCGTGAAATTTTTGTTCGAAACCAATGCTAATCCCTGTGGAAGCTGGCTTGCCTGCGATAGCCTCGACTCGGTGCAACTGAAACTCCGAGATGCCTGCATCGCAGGCAAGCCAGCTCCCACAGAGGAACATCGTCGCGTTCAAGACCGTGACTAACCCCCCAGAAACACACGCCATCACTGGTGCAGCCCACGAATAATCGGCACACTCCGAAACAGTTTTTCGCGGGCCCACGGACAAGGAAGCGTCACCCCCATGATTTCGATCTATCAGCTCAAGCCGCGCTTTCAAAACCTGCTGCGCCCTCTCGTGCAGCGCCTCTACGACAACGGCACCACCGCCAATCAGATCACCGTGCTGGCCGGCGTGGTCTCGCTGCTGGTGGGCCTGCTGATCGCCGGCTTCGCCCAATACCTCTGGCTGTTTGCGCTGATCCCGTTGTGGATGATCCTGCGCATGGCTCTCAATGCCATCGACGGGATGCTCGCCCGGGAATTCGGCCAGCAGTCGCGACTGGGTGCCTACCTCAATGAGCTGTGCGACGTGATCGCCGACAGCGCGCTGATCCTGCCGTTTGCGCTGATCCCCGGTGTCAGCCTCATTCCCGTGCTGCTGGTGGCGCTGCTGGCCGTATTCAGCGAATACGCCGGCGTACTCGGGCCGATGGTCGGTGCATCCCGCCGCTACGACGGGCCGATGGGCAAGAGTGACCGGGCGTTCGTACTGGGCGTGCTGGCCACCGGCGTGGCCCTGGGCTGGCTGGGTGCCGGCTGGGTAAACACGGTGATGTGGCTGGTGGCCGCCCTGCTCGCCTACACCTTGGTCAACCGGGTGCGCCAAGGCCTCAAAGAAGAACAACACTCTCCGATTGCATAAGGATTTTTGCGATGCGCGAACAGCAAGAGCACAGCTTCAGTACCCATGATGGCGTCGAGCTTTTCTACCGCCACTGGCCGGCCACGGACACCACCGGGCCGCGCCAGGCGATCCTGCTGTTCCATCGCGGCCACGAGCACTCGGGGCGCATTGCTCACCTGGTCGATGAACTCGACCTGCCGCACTTCGACTTCTTCGCCTGGGACGCCCGTGGCCACGGCCAATCGCCCGGCGAGCGCGGTGACAGCCCCAGCTTCGCCACCAGCGCCCGCGATGTGCAGACCTTTTGCGACCACATTGGCGCCACCTACGCCATCGCCGAAGAAAACCTCGCCGTGGTTGCACAGAGCGTCGGCGCGGTGATCGCCGCCACCTGGGTACACGATTACGCGCCGAAAATCCGCGCGCTGGTACTCGCCTCCCCGGCCTTCAAGGTCAAGCTCTACGTACCTTTTGCACGGCCAGGCCTGGCGCTGATGCGCAAGTTTCGCGGCAATTTTTTCGTCAACAGCTACGTCAAGGCCAAGTTCCTCAGCCATGATCCGCAGCGCGTGGCGTCCTACGACAGCGACCCGCTGATCACCAAGGCCATCTCGGTGAATGTGCTGCTGGGCTTGTACGAGGCCGCCGACCGCGTTGTAGCCGATGCCCAGGCGATCCAGGTACCGACGCAGTTGCTGATCTCGGGTTCGGACTTTGTGGTACACCGCAAACCCCAACAGCAGTTCTTCGACCGTTTGGGCAGCCTGAAAAAAGAGCTGCACATCCTGCCCGGCTTCTTCCATGACACCCTGGGCGAACGCGACCGGGCCAGCGCGGTAAACAGTGCCAGGCGGTTCGTCCTGCAGAACTTCGAACACCCGCTGGACCGCGCCGCGTTGCTGGACGCCGACAAAATCGGCGCCACCTGCGCCGAATCCGAAGCCCTCGCCGCGCCGCTGCCGCGCAATTCCCTGCGCGACCTGTACTGGCGCCTGACCCGTGCCAGCATGGGCCTGGGCAAGCACCTGTCGGAGGGCGTAAAGCTGGGCTTCGACACCGGTTTCGATTCCGGCAGCACCCTGGACTACGTATACCGCAACATGCCCACCGGCAAAGGTGGGTTGGGGCGGATGATCGACACCAACTACCTCAACTCCATCGGCTGGCGCGGCATTCGCCAGCGCAAGCTGAACGTTGAGGAACTGCTGCGCCTGGCCATGGCCAGGCTGCGGGAAGAACAGCGCGAAGTGCGCATCGTCGACATCGCTGCCGGGCATGGCCGCTACATTCTCGAAGCCTTGCAGGGCGTGTCGCCGTTGCCGGAATCTATCCTGCTGCGCGACTACAGCGATATCAACGTGCGCGACGGCAGTGCACTGATCCGCGAAAAAGGCTTGGGGGATATCGCGCAGTTCGTCAAAGGCGATGCATTCGATCGCGCCGACCTCGCTGCGCTGGAACCCAAGCCAACATTGGCGGTGGTGTCCGGCCTGTATGAACTGTTTGCCGATAACACCCTGGTCGGCGGCTCGCTGGCGGGTCTGGCCGAGGCGGTGGAACCGGGTGGCTATCTGGTCTACACCGGCCAGCCGTGGCACCCGCAACTGGAGCTGATCGCCCGCGCATTGACCAGCCATCGCCAGGGCCAGGCCTGGGTGATGCGCCGACGCAGCCAGGCAGAGATGGATCAACTGGTCGAAGCGGCGGGCTTTCGCAAGATCACCCAGCGCGTGGACGAGTGGGGCATCTTTACCGTGTCCTTGGCCCAGAAGATCTGACCATGCGCGAACCCGGCCTGTTAAAGCCCGCAGTCCTCTGGTTGTTGCTGCTGGCGCCGCTGTTTTTCAGCACCTACGGCTTCGCCACCTGGGTCACCAGCCAGCGCAACGACGTCGGCACGCTGGTATTCGGCTGGGAAAGCCATATGCCGTTCTGGGCATGGACCATCGTGCCCTACTGGTCCATCGACCTGCTCTACGGGTTCTCGCTGCTGCTGCCCAACACCCGTCATGAGTTGAAACAGCACGCACTGCGGCTGTTGAGCGCGCAAATCATCGCCGTGAGCTGCTTTCTGATCTGGCCGCTGCGCTTCACCTTCGAGCGGCCGGAGCTGGATGGCGTGTTCGGCTGGCTGTTTGCGGTACTGGCGGGGTTCGACAAGCCGTTCAACCAGGCGCCGTCGCTGCATATCGCGTTGCTGGTGATCCTGTGGGTCATGTACCAGCGCCACAGCCAGGGCATCTGGCGTTGGCTGGTGCATGGCTGGTTCGCGCTGATCGGCCTTTCGGTGCTGACCACTTATCAACATCACTTTATCGACTTACCCACAGGCGCCCTGGCTGGGTGGATCTGTGTGTGGTTGTGGCCCGTGGAACACCCGAGCCCGTTGTTGAATGCCCGGCTGACGCGCGATCCCGCACGCTGGCGGCTCGGTGTGCGCTACGGGCTGGGTGCGCTGGCGTTGGTGATGCTCGCCTTTGCGTTGCGCGGAGCATGGCTGTGGCTAGTGTGGCCGGCGGTTTCTCTGGCATTGATCAAGGCGAATTACTTCGTATTGGGCGCTTCGGGCTTTCAGAAGCGTGCCGATGGCCGACTGACGCCTGCCGCGCGTTGGCTGTATGCCCCTTATCTGGCCGCCGCCTGGATCAACTCGCGTCTGTGGACACGCAAACATCCCCAGCCCGACCTGATTGTGGATAACGTTTGGCTGGGGCGCATTCCTGCCGCGAGCGAGCAGGCCCCCTTCAAGGCCATCGTCGATCTCTGCGCTGAATTGCCGATGGACCCACAGGGCCGTGCCTATCACTCCATTCCCGTGCTGGACCTGATCGCGCCCACGCCCGAAGCGTGCCTGCAAGCTGCCCACGCCATCGAACGCCTGCGCGCAAGCGGCCCGCTGCTGGTGTGCTGCGCCCTCGGCTACTCGCGCAGCGCCACCGCCGTCGCGGCCTGGCTGCTGCACACCGGGCGCGCCGCGACGGTTGAAGAGGCGCTGACTATCATTCGTACAGCGCGGGCCGATGTGGTCCTGCATCCTGCTCACCGTCAAGCGTTGGAGGGCGTGCCCCATGCCAGCTGATATGGAACTCCAGGTCGTCGCCAGCCTGCTGCGCCGTGGCCGTTCGCTGGATCAGTTATCCACAGGTCTGACGCTGCTCGGCGTACTGTTCGGCCTGGCGCAGCTGCTGATGGCCAGCATCGCGCCGATCTGTCTGCTGCTCAGCCTGTGGATGATTATTCTCGGGTTGCTGCAAAAGTACTGGGCGCTGCGCGTGGCCTTCGACGCCGACCTGTTCGCCCTGCTGGCCCGCGACATCGAGCGCACCGCCGACCTCGACCAAGCCTTGCAGAGCCTCGGCTTGCAATCGGCCAAGCGCGCCGGTCGACCCTGGACCGAGCGCCGTCGTGGTGCTCTCAAACTGTTGCGTAAACAAGCCTGGCTGCTGGGCGCACAAGCGCTGCTGACTCTGGGCGTGATCCTCGCCAGCCCTTGGCTGCCGTTCGCCGGATAAGGAATCCCCATGCTCGAACCCGTGGTCGCCACGCTGATTACCTCCCTGGCCCGCACCGTCACCGGCGCCCGCAGCCTTTGGCTCGGCTGTGCGCCGGTGCCGGTGCAGCGCATTTACTTCGCCAACCACAGCAGCCACGGCGACTTTGTGCTGCTGTGGGCGTCCTTGCCGCAGAACCTGCGCAAATTCACGCGCCCGGTGGCCGGCAGTGACTACTGGAACAAAAGCGCGTTGCGCCGCTACATCATCAGCCGTGTCTTCAATGGCGTGCTGATCGACCGTGAGCGCAAGGACCCTGTGGATAACCCCTTGCAGCCCATGCTGGCCGCGCTGGAAGGCGGCGACTCGCTGATCATCTTTCCGGAGGGCACGCGCAATCTGGAAGAAGGCCTGCTGCCCTTCAAGAGCGGGTTATATCACCTGGCAAAAAGTTACCCACAGGCTGAGCTGATCCCGGTGTGGATCGCCAACCTCAACCGGGTCATGCCCAAGGGCCGCGTACTGCCGCTGCCTTTACTGTGCACCACCAGCTTCGGCGCACCGCTGCACCTGGAAGAGGGTGAAGACAAGGCCGCATTCCTCGCCCGCACCCGCGATGCTCTGCTCGCCCTTGCCCCGGAGCATGTCTGACATGGATAGCCAAACCCTGATGCTGTTCGGCGGGATCGGCGTGATCCTGGTGGTCGCTTCGCTGATCGGCCTGATCCTCAAACTGCGCACCCGTGGCACACCAAACGCGGTGATCGACAACCTCAACGCGCGCATCAACGCCTGGTGGGTGATGGTGGTGGTGATCGGCGTCGCCTTCTGGCTCGGCACCGGCGCGGTGATCCTGCTGTTCTATGCGGTATCGTTCTACGCCCTGCGCGAATTCCTCACCCTCACCCCCACCCGTCGCAGCGACTACCCGGCGTTGGTGGCCGCGTTCTACCTGGCCTTGCCGCTGCAATACCTGTTGATCTACTCCGACTGGTACGGGCTGTTCTCGATTTTCATCCCGGTGTACGTGTTCCTGCTGCTGCCGATCCTCGCGTCACTGGGCGGCGACAGCACGCACTTCCTGGAGCGCGCTTCGAAAGTGCAATGGGGCTTGATGATCGCGGTGTTCTGCGTGTCGTTCGTGCCCGCCCTGCTCACCCTCGACATCCCCGGCTACGAAGGCCGCAACCTGCTGCTGATCGCCTACCTGGTGATCGTGGTGCAACTGTCCGACGTATTGCAGTACGTGTGCGGCAAGCTGTTCGGCAAACACAAGATCGCGCCCAACCTGTCACCGTCCAAGACCGTGGAAGGTTTTGTCGGCGGCATTCTGCTTTCGTCGCTGATCGGCGCGGCGCTGTGGTGGACCACGCCGTTCAACCCGTGGCAGTCATTCCTGATCGCGCTGTTGATCAACCTGCTGGGCTTTGCCGGCGGCATCGTGATGTCGGCGATCAAGCGTGACCGGGGCGTGAAGGACTGGGGGCACATGATCGAAGGTCACGGCGGGATGCTGGATCGGCTGGACTCGGTATGCTTCGCCGCGCCCATCTTCTTCCATCTCGTGCGCTACTGGTGGACCTGACCCCGATTTCAAGCAACGTGAAGATCAAATTGTGGGAGCGGGCTTAGTGGTGGCTCCAAGAACATCACTGGATTGGTAAATGGCCCAGGGGCAACGCGCCTGGGGTCTTCACGGTCTGGATCGCAAAATTGCTGCGGATGTCCCGCACCCCCGGCAGCTTCAACAGGCTGCCGGTGACGAAGCGCTCGTACCCACGCAAATCCGGCACCACCACCTGCAAGAGAAAGTCCGACTCCCCCGACACCAGGAACGCCGAAATCACTTCCGGCAAGGCCATCACTGCCTCGCGAAAAGCATTGGCCTCGGTGTCGTTGTGCCGCTCCACTTTCACCCCCACGAATACCATCATGCCCAGGCCCACTTCGTCGCGATCCAGCGTGGCCTGATAGCCACGAATCACGCCGGCTTCTTCCAGCAGGCGCACGCGCCGCAGGCAAGGTGAGGCAGACAGGCCGATTTCGTCAGCCAATTGCACATTGGTCAGGCGACCGTCCCGCTGCAGGGCCTCGAGGATTTTGCGGTCAAAGGCATCAAGTTTCAGATTTGGCATAAGTGAATGGCCATTCGCTGTATCAGTGGCAGATAGTGCCAAGACTAGACGCTTTTACAGCCAACTACGCAAGCACCTGCCCTGCCCTTCAGCCCTAGAATCTGCCCATCAATCACGCAACTGACGGGGTGGAACATGGCGGAACTCTGGTTATTTCTGGTGGCCCTTTCGGTGGCATATCTGTTGCCCGGGCCGGACATGATCCTGCTGCTGCAAACCGGCGCACGCCAAGGCAAGGCCCTGGCGCTGACCACGGCGATTGGCCTGGGGTTGGCCCGGGCGTGCCATGTGGCGTTGGCCGGCATGGGCCTGGCGACCTTGTTCAAAGTGGCGCCCTGGACCTTCGATGTGGTGCGCCTGGGCGGCGCGGCCTATCTGTTGTGGCTGGGCGTGCAATGCCTGCGGGCCAATGGGCTGCCCTCGCTCGACGGAGCACACGGCACCCCGCCAGCCCGGGCTTGGCGCGGCGCGTTTCAACGCGGCCTGCTGACCAACCTGCTCAACCCCAAGGCGCTGTTGTTCTGCTCGGTGCTGCTGCCGCAGTTCATCGAGCCGCAGGCCGGATCGGTGGCGATGCAGTTCGCGTTGCTCGGGATGATTCTGGTGGCCGTGGGGTTCGCATTCGATTGCTGCTACGCCCTGACCGGCGCCCGGATCGGCCAATGGCTGGCACGCAATCGCTCGGCTCAGCGCCTGCAACAATGGTTATTCGGCAGTCTTTTGATCGGTTTTGCGGTACGCCTCACTTTTGTGCAACACGCCTGAGCTGGTCGGCGTATCCACGTCATCTTTTGTATCAAAGACGCGTGTAAGATACGCCGCAATCAGCCAGGGATGCTCACCATGTTCGACGCGTTGAAAGCGATCAGTCGCCGTATTGCCGATGGATTATTGACTGTGGTGAGCGCCGTTTTCGGCCAGTGGCAACCGCCGTTCTGGTTGCGGGCCATCGGCCATGGCCTGGCGAATCTGGGCCGCAAGGCGCGGGCTTATCCACGCCAGGCCGGTTTCGGGCTGCTGGGCCTGGTGCTGCTGGCCGGCGCCGGCCTCTACGGCTGGCACTGGTATTCCAACCTGCCGCAACCGCACACCGTGGGTTATTCCCTGCACAAGCCCAACCTGACCGACTACACCCAGGCAACGCCGGTGCCGGATAACGTTCAGGTGCGCTTTGCCGAGTCCGTGGCGCCACTGGCCGCCATTGGCAAGCCCATCACCGAGGGCATTACCCTCAAACCCGCCGTGGCCGGTGCCTGGCGCTGGGCCGATGACCGTACGCTGTTGTTCGTGCCGGAAAAGGATTGGCCCGTCGACGCCCATTACACCCTCGACCTGGCGAAGAAAAACCTGCTGGCCGATGGCGTGCTGCTGGATCAATACAGCGCTCAATTCTCCACCCAGCCGTTTCGCGCCACCCTGGCGCACAACGAGCTGTATCAGGACCCATCCAACCCCACGCTGAAACAGCTGGTGGCGACCTTCCATTTTTCCCACCCGGTGGATGAAGACGGCCTGCGCAAGCGTGTCTCGGTCACCCTCGCCAAGGGCCTGAGCTACCGTGACGCGCAGTTGCCCAACCGCCCCGAAGTCACCTTCGACGAGAAAAAGCTCAACGCCTACGTGCGTTCCGCCGCCCTGGCCACGCCGCTGGAAAGCACACCGGTCAGCGCCCGGCTCGACGAAGGCATCAAAGCCCGTGACGGCGGCAATGCCAGTACCGCGCCGCTGGTGGCGGAAGTCACCGTGCCCGGCCGTTATCGCCTGACGTTCACCGGCGCCGAAGTGAGCTTTGTCGACAACGAGCGCGGCGAGCCCGAGCCGGTGCTGATGTTCAGCAGTTCCAGCGCCGTGGCCGATGAAACCATCGCCCATAAGGTCCAGGCCTGGCTGCTGCCGGAAAAAGCCGAAGACGACACCCGCCCCTACAACAACAACGACATCGATGACGCCCTGCTGGCCCGCAGCACCAAGCTCACCCTGACCCACGTGCCCAGCGTCGAACCGCTCAATACCCTGCATGCCTTCAAGTTCAAGGCTCCGGCCGGGCGCGCCGTATATGTGCGCGTTCCCGCCAACCTGGAAGCCATCGGCGGCTACCTGGCCAAAAATCCTACGGCATCGCTGATCAGCATGCCGGCCTATCCACGCACCTTGCAGTTCCTGTCCGACGGCGCGTTGCTCAGCCTCAACGGCGAAAAACGCCTGGGCTTCATGGCCCGCGGCGTGCCCGGCGCCCATGTGGAAATCGCCCGCCTGTTGCCCAACCAGTTGCAACACCTGGTGGACCAGAGCAGCGGCAGCTTCGCCCGGCCCAGCTTCGGCAACGAGTACTTCGACCGCATGGTCGAGCGCCAGTCCCTGGACATTCCGCTGTCGTCGAGCGACCCGGCGAAAACCGTCTACGACAATGTCGACCTCAGTCACTACCTCACCGCCAATGGCGGCCGGCGCGGCATTTTCGTGCTCAAGCTGAGCCCGCAGGATGACCCGGCCCTGCGCACCTTCGACTACGACCGCAGCGGCACCAGCGACCTGCGCTTCATCGTGGTGACGGACCTGGGCATCATCGCCAAGCGCTCCAGCGACGGCAGCCATGATATTTACGTACAGTCCATCGGCAATGGCTCGCCGGTCTCCGAGGCACAGGTCGATATCATTGGCCGCAACGGTTTGCCGGTCAGCAGTGGTCGTACCGATGCAGAAGGCCACGCGCATT
Source organism: Pseudomonas sp. SDO524_S393 (assembly GCF_054071875.1). Classification (NCBI taxonomy): domain Bacteria; kingdom Pseudomonadati; phylum Pseudomonadota; class Gammaproteobacteria; order Pseudomonadales; family Pseudomonadaceae; genus Pseudomonas; species Pseudomonas sp. SDO524_S393. Next base: position 18,487 of record NZ_JBSVVZ010000028.1, read on the forward strand.
TCGCCAAGCTGGATGAATTGCGCCGTGAGAAAACGCCGCTGATGTATGTGGTCACCCGAGGCAATGACCAATCCTTCCTGCCTATTGCCCGTCAGTCCCAACAGCTGGATTTGTCGCGCTTCGACGTAGGCGGTCTGGAAGAGGACGGTGCGATCGATCGCCTCAGCGCTTACCTGTTTACCGACCGTGGCCTGTACCGGCCCGGTGAAACCGCCCACCTGGGCATGATCGTGCGCAGCGGCAACTGGAAAGGTGCGTTGCAAGGCCTGCCGGTGGAGCTGCAAATCACCGACCCACGGGGCCTGGAAGTGATTCGACAGCCGCTGAAACTGTCTTCCAGCGGTTTTGAAACCTTCGATTTCCCCAGCAGCGAAGTCGCCCCCGCCGGCGAGTACACCGCCACCTTGCAGTTGATCGGACAGAAACAGACCCGCACCGACCTGGGCAGCGTCAGCTTCAAGGTCCGCGACTTCGAACCGGACCGCATGAAAGTCAGCCTGAGCCTGCACGACACGCCCGTATCGGGCTGGATCCCACCGGATCAGGTGGTGGCCAAGGTCACCGCCATGCACTTGTTCGGCGCCCCGGCGGCAGGCCGTCGTGTCACCGCGAAAATGTCCCTGAGCCCGACGCTTGCGGCATTCGAGCGTTATCCCGATTACCGCTTCCGTCTCAATGACGCCCTGGAAGAGGCCAGCACCGAAGACCTGGCCGAAACCACTGTCGACGACAACGGCCAGGCGCTGCTCGATCTCAACCTGCAACGCTTTGCCAACAGCACCTATCGCCTGCAAGTGATAACCCAGGTGTTCGAAGCCGAAGGCGGTCGCAACGTGGCGGCGCAAAGTGCCTTGCTGGTGTCGTCCGCACCTTATCTGGTTGGTGTGAAAAGTCAGGATTCGCTGTCGTACGTCGCCAAGGATGCGCCGCGCCAGGTGCAATGGCTGGCGGTCGCGCCAGACCTGACGCCTATCGCGGTGGACGGCCTGACCAGTGAAGTGGTCGAACACCGTTACGTGTCGGTGCTGGTGAAGCAGTCCAATGGCACCTACAAATACGAGTCGCGCATCAAGAACATCAGCCAGCCGGCGTCACCGCTGGTGATGACCCAGGACGGCGCCAAACAGACCCTGAACACCGGCACGCCGGGGGATTTCACCCTGCAAGTGAAAGACGCCAACGGCAACTTGCTGAACCAGATCGACTACAGCGTGGCCGGGCGTGGCAACACCTCGCGCTCCCTGGAACGCAACGCCGAACTGCAATTGCGCCTGGATAAACGCAGCTATGCCACCGGTGACGAAATCGCCATCAGCATTCGTGCGCCTTACACCGGCGCGGGCTTGATCACCATCGAGCGCGACAAGGTCTACACCCAACAGTGGTTCAAGGCCGACAGCACCAACAGCGTGCAACATATCCGCGTGCCCGCAGGGCTTGAGGGCAATGCCTACGTGAACGTGCAGTTCGTGCGCGATATCGGCTCGTCCGAGGTGTACATGAGCCCGCTGTCCTATGGCGTGGTGCCCTTTAGCATCAACCTGGATGCGCGGCGCATGGGCCTGAAAGTGGAGGGCCCGGCGAAGATCGAACCGGGGCAGACGCTGGACATCAAGGTCACGGCGGACCGTCCGGGCCGCGCAGTGATCTACGCGGTGGACGAAGGCATTCTGCAAGTGGCGCGCTACCAGACGCCGGACCCGCTGGGCTTCTTCTTCCAGAAGCGCGCCCTGGAAGTCGGGACCAGTCAGATTCTGGACCTGATCCTGCCGGAATTCAGCCGCCTGCTCAGTGGGGCAGCGCCTGGTGGCGATACGGAAGGTGCCCTGGCCAACCACCTCAACCCGTTCAAGCGCAAACATCAGCCGCCGGTGGCCTGGTGGTCCGGGCTGGTGGACTTGCCGGCCGGTGAAACCGTGCTGCACTACCAGGTGCCCGACAGCTTCAACGGCAAGCTGCACCTGTTTGCGGTGGCCGTGGATGCCGACAGCGTGGGCGTCAGCGACGCCAACACCGAAGTGCGCGGGCCGATCGTGATCACGCCCAATGTGCCGGCCTTTGTGGCACCGGGAGACGTGTTCAACGTCAGCGCCGGGGTGTTCAGCAACCTCGATGCCGCCGCCGATGTGAAGTTTGAAGTGCAGACCAGCGCGGGCCTGAATCTACAGGGCGACAAGGGCATTACCTTGTCGCTGCAACCGCGCAAGGAAGGCACCGCCGAGTTCAAGGTCAAAGTCGGCGAGACCCTGGGCTCGGCGGACCTGCGGTTCGTCGCGGTGCTGCCGGACGGCAAACGCATCCAGGTGGCGGAAACCACCTCGATTCGTCCACTGAGCGAGCATCGCGTGGCCCTGAGCCTGGGCCGCTTCGACAGCGCCAGCAAAGAGCTCAAACCCACCCGCGAACTGTTCAACCAACTGCGCAACGTGCAACTGGGCGTAGCGGCCTCGCCGCTGGTGTGGGCCAACGGCCTCAAGCATTACCTGGATGACTACGGTTATGCCTGCACCGAGCAATTGGTGTCCAAGGCCATGCCGGCGTTGATCTGGGGCGGCAACGCAGCAGAGGCCGAACAAGCCTTTGGCAGTGCCGTGCGCATGCTGCGCCAGCGCCAGAACCAGGCCGGTGGCTTTGGTTTGTGGGCCGCCAACCCGGATGTAGCGCCGTACGCCAGCCTGTACGCCACCGACTTCCTGATCGAAGCCCGGGAACGTGGGTTGCCGGTGCCGGAAGACCTGCTGGCGCGCTCCAATGCTTATCTGACCGACCTGGCCAACGGCCCGAGCGAAGGGCTGTCGGAATTGCGCAACCGGGCCTACGCCAGTTACCTGCTGAGCCGTCAGGGGATTCTGGTGAGCGGAGCCTTGAGCGATATCCGCGAGCGCTACGAAAACTACTTCAAAGACACCTGGCAGAACGATATTGGCGCCGCCTACCTGGCCGCCAGCTACAAGCTGCTCAAGCAGGATCGCCAGGCCGACACGCTGCTCCGCAAAATCCCCTGGCGTTCGCTTGTGGATAAGTGGGACAGCGACGGTTTGTACTACGACCCGCTGGTGCATGACGCCGAACACTTGCACCTGTTGGCGCGACATTTCCCTGAGTTGATGGACGATGTGCCGACAGCACTGCTGGATAAACTCGGCAAGCGCCTCAACGAGCAGCGCTATAACTCGCTGTCGGCAGCCCTGCTGCTGCGCGCCCTGGACAATTACGGCCAGCGCGCACAAAGCGACATGACCCTCAAGGCCACCGCCTGGCTGGGCGACAAGCAACAGCAATTGCTGGAGATGGCCGGTCAGCCACCCCGCGCCGCGGTACCGGACGCTACGCAAAAGCTGGTGCTGGAAAAATCCGACGGGCCAGCGGCGTTCTACATGCTCAGCGAAGCCGGGTTCGACAAGGGCACCACGCTCAAGCCGATCAACAATGGCCTGGAGATCATCCACGAGTACCTCGACCTCAAGGGCGAGCCCGTGAGCAAAGTAGCGGTGGGCGATGAATTCCTGGTGCGCCTGCGGCTGCGCGCCACTGATCGCGATCAGGTGCAGCAAGTGGCCGTGGTCGACCTGCTGCCCGGTGGCGTCGAGCCTGTGTATAACGTGCCGCCGGAACCGGAAGCCGCCAGTACCGAGGAAGGCGAAGGCGAAGAAGCCGAGTACGTGGAAACTGCCGAGGACAGCGAAGAGGCCGACACCTGGCAAGCCCCCATCGGCGAAACCGAGCTGAGCAACTGGCAACCGGAGTACGTGGATGTGCGCGATGACCGGGTGGTGCTGTACGGCACGGCCCTGCGCGATGTCGGTACCTTCGTCTACCGTGTGCGCGCCACCAACGCCGGGACCTTCAACACGCCACCGGCCTACGCCGAGGGCATGTACGAAACCACCCTGCAAGGGCGCGGCAAAGTAGGCCAGCTTGAAATTACCAAGCCTTAAACGCCTGACACCGCTGCTGGCAGCGGTGGCCGTTCTGGCGGGGTTGCGGCTTTGGCCCCATGCCTCGCTGGAACAGGCGGTGACGTCATCGCGGGTGGTGTTGGCCGATGACGGCTCGCTGTTGCGCATGACCCTGGCGGATGACGGGCAATATCGCCTTTGGCTGCCGCTGGAGCGGATATCGCCTTCACTGGTCGAAGCCCTGCTGCTCAAGGAAGACCGCAATTTCTACTGGCACCCGGGGGTCAATCCTCCGGCATTGCTGCGCGCGGCCATGGCCACCTACAGCGGTGGCCAGCGCCAGGGCGGCTCGACCTTGAGCATGCAACTGGCGCGACGCCTATGGGACCTGAACACCCGGCAGGTACCCGGCAAGTTGCAGCAGATGGCGTTGGCGCTGTGGCTCGAAGCGCGCTACAGCAAGCACGATATCCTCGAGGCCTACCTGAACATGGCGCCCATGGGTGGCAATATCGAGGGTGCCGAGGCTGCCAGCCGGATTTACTTTGGCAAGTCGGCGGCGCAGCTTTCGTTGTCCGAAGCCCTGGCGCTGGCAGTGATCCCGCAGCAACCGGGGCGGCGTGCGCGCTTCGGGCCGTCACTGCAAAACGCGCGGCTGCGCCTGATGACCGACTGGCGCGAGACTTATCCACAGGACCCGCGCAACGACAGTTTGCTGGACCTGCCGCTGGAAGCGCGCAACCGCCAGCAGATCGCGTTTCTGGCACCGCACTTGAGCGAACAGTTGCTGGCGTCGCAACCCGGCAATGAAATCAACAGCACCCTCAATCTACCGTTGCAGCAATTGCTCGAGCGCCTGATCAGCGGTTTTATCGCCGAACGCCGCAGCACGGGGGTGGAAAACGCGACGGCCATCCTGATCGACAGCCGCGACCAGAGCGTCAAGGCCCTGGTGGGCTCGGCGGATTATTTATCCACAGGCATTCAGGGCCAGGTCAACGGCGTGCTGTCGCGGCGTTCGCCCGGTTCGACGCTCAAGCCGTTCCTGTATGGGCTGGCGCTGGACCAGGGGGTGATCCACCCCATGAGCATCCTCAAGGACCTGCCGAGCAATTTCGGCTACTTCCAGCCGGAAAATTTCGACGGCAGTTTCGCCGGCCCGCTGACAGCGCGGGATGCGTTGATCCGCAGCCGCAACATCCCGGCGGTGTGGCTGGCCAGCCAGGTGAAGGCGCCTTCGCTGTATGGGTTGCTGCAACGCGCCGGCATCAAGGGCCTGCGCGACGAGAGCCATTACGGTCTGGCCCTGGCCCTGGGCGGCGGCGAGATGACCCCGGAAGAACTCGCGCGGTTGTATGTGATGCTGGCCGGCGACGGGCATTTGCGGCCTTTGCGTTATGTGCAGGAACAGCCGCCCGCCACCGGCCCGCAGTTGCTCTCGCCGCAGGCTGCGTTCATGGTGCGCGACATGCTGCGCCGCAACCCGCGTCCGGATGGCTTGCCCGGCAGTCATTGGCGCACCGCGTGGAAAACCGGCACTTCCTGGGGGTTTCACGATGCCTGGAGCGCGGGCCTGGTCGGGCCCTATGTGCTGGTGGTGTGGGTGGGCAACTTCGATGGCCGACCCAATCCCGCGTTCATCGGCGCCAAGACCGCCGCGCCGTTGTTCTTTCGCATCGCCGACGCCCTGCCCCTGGCGTTGCCCACTGTGGTGATCAAACCCGACAAGCCGCCCGCCGGGCTGGTGCGCATCGACATCTGCGCCGCATCGGGTGAGTTGCCCAACCGCTGGTGCCCGCAAACCCGCAAGACCTGGTACATCCCCGGCGTGTCGCCGATTCGCGTGTCCAACCTGCACCGCCCGGTGCTGATCGACACCCGCACCGGCAAGGCGGCGTGCCCGCCGTTCGAAGCGCAATATACCCGCGAGGAAGTCTTCGAGTTCTGGCCCAGCGACGTGCAGCGCCTGTATCGCGCCGCCGGTTTGCCCCGGCGCACGCCGCCCACGGTGATGAAGAACTGCCAGCCCAACCGCATCAGCGACCAGAGTGAGGCGCCGCAGATTCGCTCGCCGTTGACCCAGGTGAGCTATCAGTTGCGCCTGTCCCAACCCCAGGAAAGCATCGCGCTGAGCGCCAACGCGGCCAGCGATGCAACGACCTTGTATTGGTTTGCCGACCAGACCCTGATCGGCCAGGGCACGCCGCACACTCCACTGAACTGGCGGCCGGGCAAATCGGGCGAGTATCGGCTGCGGGTCAGCGACGATCAGGGGCGCAGCGCCAGCCGGGGGCTGAAGGTGGAATTCGTGCCCTGATCAGCCGTCGTTGCTGGCTGAACGTTGCTGACTGATGCGCTTGGAAAAATGCCGGTATGCGACACCCATCTTGCGTTGCTCGAACAGTGAAAAGACCAGCGTGCCGAGCAGCACCAGCATCCACACCAGAAACTGTTTGAGCACATCCACGTGGGCCACGTACATCAACAACGTCACCACGCCGCCGATGACCATGCCCAACCCCATCCAGGCCCCGAGAACCCGGCCCAGGGCCATGCGGATACCTTTGGGCGTGAGCAGCCGGATCCACATCATCACCACGAAGATCGTCAGCATGAAGCCGAACGCCGCCATGAAGGGAATCGGAAACCCACCCTCACGGTACAGCCAGGCCAGCAGTTGATACGCCGGGCCCAGTGATTCCATCTGTTGATACGTGTCGGGGCCCGGTAAATGCAGTTGGGCGACATGCTCCGGGGTCATGGCCATGATGCCCACGCCGAGTATCCCTGCCACCGCCCCGTAGAAACCACCCGCCCGCCACAACGGCGCCAGCACACGGCGATCCTCTACGTCCCGGGTCAGTGCCAGGCCGAACACTGCCTTGGGGTCACGCCCCTGGGCGATCACGATATGGCCGTCCCGTTCGCAGGCATCGCCGATCAGCATGATGTCCATGTCCTGGGTCAGCAGCAGCTCACCCTGACGACGCGTGAGGTTGATCGACTGGTAATCGTCCGGGTTCTTGCTGCCGAACAGGTCGATGCCTTCGGCGATCACGCGGATCTCGCCCGTCGCATCCTGGACGCGAAAGTCATTGCAGCGGGCCTCACCCTTGACCCGACTCCAGTCCCAGCGCCCGTCATCATCCTGCTTGCCGTCTTCCATGACCCACACATAGCCGGCACACGGCTTGCCGAAAATGGGTGACAGCAGGGGTTCATCCACGATCACCTTGCCACGGACTTCCACCAGGCCCATGGCCAGTGAACGGATCTGGCTGGTGGCCAGACGTGCTTCGGTCTTATAGAAATCCGGCCCGAAGCTGGTCAGCAGGCAGACCAGGATGAATACCGGGAAGAACAGCGCCACCACCGTCATCGGCATGTAGATCATCGCGCCGATAAAGGCCGCGAGGAACACCAGCGCCAGCACGGTTTTCCAGCGCGATTTTTTCTTTACCGCATCGCCCTGGATGGTTTTCATGCTCCCGGCACCTCAAGCTTCACGCCTTCGTAACGGGTTTCTTCGGCACTGATGGCCAGCAACGGGATGCGCACGTAGCCGAGCATCCGCGCAAAGAACAGATCGGGAAACACCGCGATGGCGATGTTGTACAGGTTCACCGACTCGTTGAAGAACTCGCGACGGTCGGCGATGCGCTCCTCCACGGCGGAAATGGCCTGCTGCAACTCGACCATATTCGGCCCGGAGATCAGCGTGGGATAACCCTCCGCCACCGCAATCACCGACTTGAGCGCTGCATTCAATTGGTTGGAGGCCTCCACCTTGTCGTTGAGGCTGCCGGCCTTGAGGTACTGCTGACGCGCATCACTGAGACGGGTGAACAGGGCGTGCTCATGGTTCATGGCGGTCTGCACCACCCGCATCAGGTCGGGAATCTGATCGGCACGCTGCTTGAGCAGCACATCGATGTTGGCAAAGGCCTTGTCCACATCGTTACGCCGCATCACCAGGCCGTTGTAGACCCCCACCATCCAGCCGACCAGCCCGACGACAAGGATCAGCGCAACGATGCCGGCGATAAGCAATTCGATATTCATGGTGAAGCGTCCCTGACTGAGTTATCCACAGGGACGCATTTTAGGGGTAAAGCCAGCTTGCACGCCGGGTAATAGCCCACAGAAACGACAAAAGGCGATTAATTCGAAGTCGCCATTCTCACCACCTCATTCCTATCCACCTTGCCCAGCGCATTACGCGGAATAGTCGTACTCAGCACGATGCGTTGCGGGCATTTGAAGGGGGCCAGACGGGTGCTCAGCCAGGCGAGGATGTCGTCCGACGTGGTGTCGGCGGCCTCGTCTTTCAGGCGGACCAGCGCCACCACGCGCTGCCCCGCTTCGCCGTCCGGCGCGCCAGCCACGGCGGCATCGGCCACGGCGGGGTGCAGGACCAGTTGGTTCTCCACTTCCACCGGAGAGATCTTGTCGGTGAAGAAAACGATCTGGTCTTTGCTGCGCCCCACAAAACGGAAATCACCATTGGGTTCTTGCAGCATCAGGTCGCCACTGGCGAACCAGCCATCACGGCTGTGGCTGATAATATCGCCGGGGCCGGTCCAGTAGCCGAGGCTGAGGTTGGGGCCGCTCATCTGCAACTCGCCGATTTCGCCGCGGGCGACTTCGACGCCGTTGGCATCGACGAGACGGGCACGCCCGGGCACGGCGCTCATGGTGTCCCAGGCCGAGCCGAACGCCATGCTGCCCAGGCATTCGGTCAGACCGTAGGCATTGTGCAGCGGGAAACCGAAGGCCTCCTGGAAGGTTTCGGCAATGTGGGGCCGGCAGGCGTCGCCGCCGATACCGCACACGCGCATTGAGCCGAGATCACGCGCACGCTTGCGCTGCGCCTCCACCAACGGCATGCAGATAAACGGCGCGACAAACATCGTGGTACCGCCTTCCTGCTCGATGGCATCGAGGATGGCGTCGGGATCAAAACCACTGAACATCACTTCCTGGCAACCATGGACAATCGTCGCCAGCAACACCAGCGAACCCGACACATGGGCCACCGGCGTGCTGCCGATGGTGCAGGAACCCGGCTCGATGGACCACATTTCCAGGGCACTCACGGCGTGGGCAATCGCTCGCTGGTTATAGGCCACCAGCTTGGGCATGCCGGTGGTGCCGGAGGTCGCGAGCAGCAGGAAGACCGCGTCGATATCCACCGGTACGGGTGCACGACGGGTATCGCCCAGCAGTTGACGCCAGCTGCGTTGCGCCTCGTCGGCACACACAAACGTGCGCGTGCACGCGAGTGTTTCGGCATCCATCTGCGCAACGACGCCTTGCAAATCCGCTTCATGGATAAACAACGCCGGTCGCAGCCAACCCAGGAACTCATTGAGCTCGCGAGCGGTGAATTCGGTTTTCAACGGTACCAGGATCGCGCCGCTCATCATCGCGGCGAACAGGAACACCGCGTACACCGGCGACGTGCGCACCAGCATCACGATGCGATCGCCCGGCTCGACACCGGCCTGCTTGAGCCCGTTGCTCAACCGCACCACTTCAGTGGCCAGGCGGTGATAGGACCAGACATCACCGTCGGCAATCAGCGCAATGGCATTGGGCCGTTCGGCGGCATGATGCAACAGCGCCTGCAGCGGCGTTTGGGTAGGGGCCAGCGGGTCGAGTGTTTCAAAACAGGTCAGCATGGGTATCTTCCAAGGGGCTGAAACGACGCGCGCCATGGCGCGCTCTCCCCAAGGGAACACCCGAGCCGGGTGGTTTATTTCGTGAAGATTGGTTTATCGATCAAGCGGCGGATATGAAAAACCCCCGGAGGGCCGGGGGTTTTTCTCATCGTCTTGACCGCCTTATTCCACCGTCACCGACTTCGCCAGGTTGCGTGGCTGGTCGACGTCGGTGCCCTTGAGCACGGCGACGTAGTACGACAGCAGTTGCAGCGGGATGGTGTAGAGGATCGGCGACAGGGTGTCGTTGATGTGCGGCATGTTGATGACGTGGGTGCCTTCGCCGTTGGTCATGCCGGCTTTTTCGTCGGCGAACACCACCAGTTGGCCGCCACGGGCGCGGACTTCCTGCAGGTTGGATTTGAGCTTTTCCAGCAGTTCGTTGTTGGGCGCCACGGTGACGACGGGCATGTCGTCATCCACCAGCGCCAGCGGGCCGTGTTTCAGTTCGCCGGCCGGGTAGGCTTCGGCGTGGATGTACGAAATCTCTTTGAGTTTGAGCGACCCTTCCATCGCCACCGGGTACTGCGCGCCACGACCGAGGAACAGGGTGTGGTTTTTGTCGGCGAACAGTTCAGCGACTTTTTCCACGGTGCTGTCCATCGCCAGCGCTTCGCCCAGGCGGGTTGGCAGACGGCGGAGCTCTTCCACCAGGGTGGCTTCGACGCCAGCGGCCAGGGTGCCGCGCACTTGGCCCAGGGCCAGGGTGAGCAGCAACAGGCTGACCAATTGAGTGGTGAAGGCTTTGGTGGACGCCACCCCGATTTCGCGACCGGCCTGGGTCAGCAGGGTCAGGTCGGACTCACGCACCAGCGAGCTGATGCTGACGTTGCAGATGGCCAGGCTGGCGAGGAAGCCCAGCTCCTTGGCGTTGCGCAACGCGGCCAGGGTGTCGGCGGTTTCGCCGGATTGGGAGATGGTCACGAACAGGGTGTCGGGCTGCACCACCACTTTGCGGTAGCGGAACTCGCTGGCCACTTCGACCTGGCACGGGATGCCGGCCAGTTCTTCCAGCCAGTAACGGGCAACCATGCCGGCGTGGTAGCTGGTGCCGCAGGCGACGATCTGTACATTGCGCACCTTGGCGAACAACTCGGCCGCCTGCGGGCCAAATGCGTTGACCAAGACCTGGTTCTGGCTCAGGCGACCTTCGAGGGTGCGTTGCACTACCGCTGGCTGCTCGTGGATTTCCTTGAGCATGAAGTGGCGATATTCGCCCTTGTCGGCGGCTTCGGCGCCGTCGCGGTATTGCACGGCTTCGCGCTCGACGGCCTGGCCGTTGACGTCCCAGATCTGCACGCTTTCACGGCGGATGTCGGCAATATCGCCTTCTTCCAGGTACATGAAGCGGTCGGTGACCTGGCGCAGGGCCAACTGGTCCGACGCCAGGAAGTTTTCACCCAGGCCCAGGCCGATCACCAATGGGCTGCCACTGCGGGCGGCGACCACGCGGTCGGGTTGGCTGGCGCTGACCACGGCCAGGCCGTAGGCGCCGTGCAGTTCCTTGACGGTGGCCTTGAGGGCCACGGTCAGGTCGCCGAGGTCCTTGAGCTTGTGGTTGAGCAGGTGGGCGATGACTTCGGTGTCGGTATCCGAGGTGAACACATAACCTTGGGCCTTGAGCTGTTCGCGCAGCACCTCGTGATTTTCGATGATGCCGTTGTGCACCACCGCCAGGTCACCGGAGAAATGCGGGTGGGCGTTGCGCTCGCACGGCGCCCCGTGGGTGGCCCAACGGGTATGGGCGATGCCCAGGCGACCGAGCAGCGGCTCGCCGGCCAGGGCCTGTTCCAGCTCGCTGACCTTGCCCGGACGACGCATGCGCTCCAGCTTGCCCGCATTGGTGACAACCGCCACACCGGCGCTGTCATAGCCACGGTATTCCAGGCGCTTGAGGCCTTCGAGGAGGATGGGGGTAATGTTGCGTTCAGCGACTGCGCCTACGATGCCACACATGGTGTTTCTCCTAGATGATTGCCGCGCATATCAGCGTAATGCCGCGGGCTTGGATCTGGTCGCGGGCCTCAAGCGGCAGGCGATCATCGGTGATCAGGGTATGGACGCTGCTCCAGGGCAGTTCCAGGTTGGGAATCTTGCGGCCGATCTTGTCGGACTCGACCATCACCACCACTTCACGCGCGACCTCGGCCATGACGCGGCTCAGGCCCAGCAATTCGTTGAAGGTGGTGGTGCCGCGCTCCAGGTCGATGCCATCGGCACCGATGAACAGTTGATCGAAGTCGTAAGAGCGCAGCACTTGCTCGGCGACCTGGCCCTGGAACGAGTCCGAATGTGGGTCCCAAGTACCGCCGGTCATCAGCAGCACCGGCTCGTGCTCCAGTTCGCTCAAGGCGCTGGCCACGTGCAGGGAGTTGGTCATCACCACCAGGCCGGGCTGGTGGCCCAGTTCCGGGATCATGGCGGCGGTGGTGCTGCCGCTGTCGATGATGATGCGGGCATGTTCGCGCAGGCGCATCACGGCGGCCCGGGCGATGGCGCGCTTATACACCGAGATGGGCTGGGCGGCATCGCCTACCAGTTCCTGAGGCATGGTGATGGCGCCGCCGTAGCGACGCAGCAACAGGCCATTGCTCTCCAGGGCGGCCAGATCCTTGCGGATCGTTACCTCTGAAGTTTCGAAACGCTTGGCCAAGTCGTCCACGCTGACTTCGCCCAATTCATTGAGCAAGGTCAGGATGTTGTGGCGTCGTTGGGGGGTATTTCGTTTCGACATGGTGATGATAAGTTTCGTTTCGAAAGATAACGAAGGCAATCAAAACCTATTGGCGAAAGATCGTCAAGCGGGGCGAGCAAATTTTTTGGGTCATCACAAACCAAATGTGGGAGCTGGCTTGCCTGCGATAGCGGAGTGTCAGGCGACATCCATCTTGGATGTCAGACCGCTATTGCAGGCAAGCCAGCTCCCACAGTGAACCGCACGAGGCCATGGAGCTGTGGATAACTCAGCTCTTTTTGATTTTGACCGGGCGCTTCCAGCCGTCGATGTTGCGCTGGCGGGCGCGGGCCACGCCGAGCTGCGAGTTATCCACATCCACGTTGATGGTCGAGCCGGCGGCCGTGGTGGCGCCATCCCCGACTTTTACCGGAGCGACCAACGAGTTGTTGGACCCGATGAACACATCTTCGCCCAATACGGTCTGGTGCTTGTTGGCCCCATCGTAGTTGCAGGTGATGGTGCCCGCGCCGATGTTGGTACGTGCGCCGATCACGGCATCCCCCAGGTAAGTCAAATGACCGGCCTTGGCGCCCTCGCCCAGGTGGGCGTTTTTCAGTTCGACAAAGTTACCCACATGGGCACCGGCCTCCATTACGGTGCCCGGACGCAGACGCGCAAACGGGCCGGCATCGCTGCCCTCGCCCATCACCGCGCCGTCCAGGTGACTGTTGGCCTTGACCACTACGCCTTTGCGCAGAGTGCTGTCCTTGATCACACAGTTCGGGCCGATCACTACGTCGTCCTCGATGATGACGCGGCCTTCGAGGATCACGTTGATGTCGATCAGTACATCGCGGCCCACGGTGATTTCACCGCGTACATCGAAGCGCGCCGGGTCACGCAGGGTCACGCCTTGCGCCATCAGGCGGCGACCTTCGCGCAGCTGGTAGTGACGCTCCAGCTCGGCGAGTTGCTTGCGGTCGTTGGCGCCCTGCACTTCCATCGGGTCGTGGGGCTGCTCGGTGGCGACCAGCAGGCCATCACTGACGGCCATCTCGATGACGTCGGTAAGGTAGTACTCGCCCTGAGCGTTGTTATTGGACAGGCGGCTCATCCAATCGCCAAGCTTGTTGGCAGGCACCGCAAGAATGCCGGTATTGCCTTCGGTGATGGCGCGCTGGGCTTCGCTGGCATCCTTGTGCTCAACGATGGCGGCAACCTTGCCATCGGCGTTGCGCACGATGCGTCCATAACCGGTGGGGTCGTCCAGCTCGACGGTGAGCAGGCCCATCTGGCCCGGCACCACATGCTTGAGCAGGCGCTGGAGGGTGTCCACCTCGATCAGCGGCACGTCGCCATACAGGATCAGCACGGTGTCAGCCGTGATGAACGGCACCGCTTGCGCAGTGGCGTGGCCGGTACCCAGTTGCTTGTCTTGCAATACGAAATTCAGGTCATCCGCGGCCAGGCGCTCACGCACAGCATCGGCGCCGTGACCGATCACCACATGGATACGCTCGGGTGCCAGTTGCCGGGCGCTGTGGATAACATGGCCCAGCATGGAGTTGCCAGCCACCGGGTGCAGGACCTTGGGCAGGGCAGAACGCATGCGGGTGCCTTGGCCGGCGGCAAGAATTACGATTTCGAGAGACATGAATGGCTACCAATCCTGGGCGGTCCGGATTCAGACCAGAGAAGTGTTTTGCAAAAAGAAAAAAGGGTAGCCGAGGCTACCCTTTTTAATCAATCGCGCATGACGTACGACGGCTTGGCCGCTTACTTCTTGCGGATCTGCTGGAGCGTGCGCAGCTGAGCTGCAGCCTCGGCCAGACGTACAGCAGCAGCGCTGTAGTCGAAGTCCGCACCTTTTTCGTGCAGGGCCTTCTCGGCAGCCTTGACGGCTTCCTGAGCGGAGGCTTCATCCAGGTCGCCAGCACGTTGCACGGTGTCGGCAAGAACCTTGACCATGTTCGGCTGAACTTCGAGGAAACCGCCAGAGATGTAGAACACCTCCTTTTCCCCGCCCTGCTTGGTCAGCGTGATCGGACCTGGCTTCAAGCTGGTGATCAGCGGGGCGTGACCCATGGCGATACCAAGATCACCGAGTTCGCCGTGCGCTACTACCATCTCGACCAGACCGGAGAAGATTTCCCCTTCCGCGCTGACGATATCGCAATGGACTGTCATAGCCATCTGATTGCCTCAACCTGATGAGCGCCCGTTGCCGGGCGCCTGGATTACAGTTTCTTGGCTTTCTCGATCGCTTCTTCGATGCCGCCAACCATGTAGAACGCTTGTTCTGGCAGGTGGTCGTAGTCACCGTTGAGGATGCCTTTGAAGCCAGCAATGGTGTCTTTCAGGGAAACGTATTTACCCGAAGCACCGGTGAAGACTTCAGCCACGAAGAACGGCTGCGACAAGAAGCGCTGGATCTTACGAGCACGGGCTACCAACTGCTTGTCGGTTTCCGACAGCTCGTCCATACCCAGGATCGCAATGATGTCCTTCAGCTCTTTGTAGCGCTGCAGCACGTACTGAACGCCGCGAGCGGTTTCGTAGTGCTCGTTGCCGATCACGTTCGGGTCCAGCTGACGGGAAGTCGAGTCCAGTGGGTCTACCGCTGGGTAGATACCCAGGGAAGCGATGTCACGGGACAGAACGACGGTGGCGTCCAAGTGGGCGAAGGTGGTCGCTGGCGACGGGTCGGTCAAGTCGTCCGCAGGTACGTATACGGCCTGGATCGAGGTGATCGAACCTTCCTTGGTCGAAGTGATACGTTCTTGCAGAACGCCCATCTCTTCAGCCAGGGTCGGCTGGTAACCTACTGCCGAAGGCATACGGCCCAGCAGTGCGGATACTTCGGTACCGGCCAGGGTGTAACGATAGATGTTGTCGACGAACAGCAGAACGTCGTTACCTTCGTCACGGAACTTCTCGGCCATGGTCAGGCCGGTCAGCGCTACGCGCAGACGGTTTCCTGGTGGCTCGTTCATTTGGCCGTATACCAGAGCAACCTTGTCCAGTACGTTGGAATCCTTCATCTCGTGGTAGAAGTCGTTACCCTCACGAGTACGCTCACCCACACCGGCGAACACGGAATAACCGCTGTGCTCGATGGCGATGTTACGGATCAGTTCCATCATGTTGACGGTCTTGCCTACACCGGCACCACCGAACAGACCGACTTTACCGCCCTTGGCGAACGGGCAAACCAGGTCGATAACCTTGATGCCGGTTTCCAGCAGGTCGTTGCCGCCTGCCTGGTCAGCGAACGATGGCGCAGCGCGGTGGATACCCCAACGCTCTTCGGTCTCGATCGGGCCAGCTTCGTCAATCGGGTTGCCCAGCACGTCCATGATCCGGCCCAGGGTCGCTTTACCGACCGGTACGGAGATGGCTGCGTTGGTGTCGATAACGTCCAGACCGCGCTTCAAGCCTTCGGTCGAACCCATCGCAATGGTACGCACCACGCCGTCGCCCAGCTGCTGCTGAACTTCCAGAGTGGTTTCCGCGCCTTGTACTTTCAGCGCGTTGTAGATGCTCGGTACGCTGTCGCGTGGAAATTCCACGTCGATAACGGCGCCGATGATTTGAACGATACGTCCGCTACTCATAGCTGGATCCTCTGAATATTTGAACCGTTAAACCGCGGCAGCGCCGCCGACGATTTCCGAGATCTCTTGGGTGATCGCAGCCTGACGCGCCTTGTTGTAGATCAGCTGCAAATCGCTGATCAGATCACCGGCGTTGTCGGTAGCGTTCTTCATTGCGATCATCCGCGCCGCTTGTTCAGCTGCGTTGTTCTCGACCACCGCCTGGTACACCTGCGACTCCACGTAGCGCACCATCAAGCCGTCAAGCAGCTCTTTGGCGTCCGGTTCGTAGAGGTAGTCCCAGTGGTGCTTGAGTTCCTGATCCGGGGTCGCAACCAATGGAACCAACTGTTCCACGGTAGGTTGCTGGGTCATGGTGTTGATGAACTTGTTGGATACCACGGACAGGCGGTCGATCCGGCCTTCCAGGTACGCATCCAGCATCACCTTGACGCTGCCGATCAAATCATTGATCGACGGTTCTTCACCCAGGTGGCTGATAGCTGCAACGACGTTACCGCCGAAGTTGCGGAAGAAGGCCGCACCCTTGCTACCAATCACACACAGATCGATCTCGACGCCTTTTTCGCGGTTTACCGCCATGTCCTTGACCAGGGCCTTGAACAGGTTGGTATTCAGACCACCGCACAAACCACGGTCACTGCTCACAACCACATAACCAACGCGCTTCACTTCGCGGTCGATCATGAACGGGTGGCGGTATTCCGGGTTGGCGTTAGCCAAATGCCCAATTACCTGGCGGATACGCTCCGCATAAGGACGGCTAGCAGCCATGCGCATTTGTGCCTTGCGCATTTTGCTGACCGCCACTTTTTCCATGGCGCTGGTAATTTTTTGCGTGCTTTTGATGCTCGCAATCTTACTGCGAATCTCTTTTGCGCCTGCCATGTAACACCTATCAGGTTAGCAAGCGGGAACCTTGCGGCTCCCGCTGCGGCTTACCAGGTTTGGGTGGCCTTGAACTTCTCGATACCGGCTTTCATGCCAGCGTCGATATCGTCATTGAAGTCACCCTTCACGTTGATCTTCGCCATCAGTTCGGCGTGATCGCGGTTGAAGTAAGCAATCAGCGCTTGTTCAAAGCTGCCGACCTTGGCGATTTCAACGTCGGTCAGGAACCCACGCTCAGCGGCATACAGCGACAACGCCATGTCAGCGATCGACATCGGGGCGTATTGCTTCTGCTTCATCAGCTCGGTAACGCGCTGACCATGCTCAAGTTGCTTACGGGTCGCTTCGTCCAGGTCAGAAGCGAACTGGGCGAATGCCGCCAGTTCACGGTACTGAGCCAGAGCGGTACGGATACCACCGGACAGCTTCTTGATGATCTTGGTCTGAGCGGCACCACCCACACGGGATACCGAAACACCGGCGTTCACTGCTGGGCGGATGCCCGAGTTGAACATGGCCGATTCCAGGAAGATCTGACCGTCGGTGATGGAAATCACGTTGGTCGGAACGAACGCGGAAACGTCGCCAGCCTGGGTTTCGATGATCGGCAGTGCGGTCAGGGAACCGGTTTTGCCGGTCACTGCGCCGTTGGTGAACTTCTCTACGTATTCTTCCGAAACGCGGGATGCGCGCTCCAACAGACGGGAGTGGAGATAGAACACGTCGCCTGGGTAAGCTTCACGGCCTGGTGGACGGCGCAGCAGCAGGGAAATCTGGCGGTAAGCCACTGCTTGCTTGGACAGATCGTCATAAACGATCAGCGCGTCTTCACCGCGGTCGCGGAAGAATTCACCCATGGTGCAACCGGAGTACGGTGCCAGGAATTGCAGCGCAGGCGATTCCGAAGCACTGGCAGCCACGATGATCGTGTTGGCCAGGGCGCCGTTTTCTTCCAGCTTGCGAACCACGTTGGCGATGGTCGATTGCTTCTGACCGATAGCTACGTAGACGCAGAAAATGCCGCTGTTCTTCTGGTTGATGATCGCGTCGATCGCCAGAGCGGTTTTACCGATCTGACGGTCACCGATGATCAGCTCACGCTGGCCACGGCCGACAGGGATCATGGCATCGACAGCCTTGTAGCCAGTCTGTACAGGCTGGTCTACCGACTTACGCCAGATCACGCCTGGAGCAACTTTCTCGACCGCGTCGGTCTCGGTGTTGCCCAGTGGACCTTTGCCGTCAACAGGGTTACCCAGTGCGTCGACTACGCGACCCAGCAGTTCCTTACCAACAGGAACTTCCAGGATGCGGCCGGTGCACTTGGCGCTCATGCCTTCAGCCAGAGACTGGTAGGAGCCCAGTACAACGGCACCTACGGAGTCTTGCTCCAGGTTGAGGGCCATACCGTAGACGCCGCCCGGAAACTCGATCATTTCGCCGTACATTACGTCGGCCAGACCGTGAATCCGCACGATACCGTCAGACACGCTGACGACGGTGCCTTCGTTACGGGCTTGGGAGGTCACATCGAGCTTGTCGATGCGGCCCTTGATAATTTCACTAATTTCGGAAGGATTGAGTTGCTGCATTGCTCTGCTGCCCCTTCAAACTCAAGATTTCAATGCTTCGGCAAGTTTCGCGATTTTTCCGCGAATCGAGCCATCGATAACCAGGTCGCCGGCACGGATAACAACACCGCCAATCAGCGATGCGTCCTCCGTAGCATGCAGGCGCACTTCCCGGCTGAGTCGTGCACTGAGAACCTTGGCGAGTTTGTCTTGCTGTTCTTGGTTCAATGCAAATGCACTGGTGACTTCCACATCTACCGATTTCTCTTGCTCGGCCTTGTACAGGTCGAACAGAGCGGCGATCTCCGGCAACAGCAGGAGACGGTCGTTTTCAGCAACGACGTGGATGAAATTCTGTGCCTTGGCATCGAACTTGTCGCCGCACACGTCAATAAACGTGGCGGCCTTGTCTGCGCTCGTCAGTCGCGGGGCCTTGAGCACGCGCTGCATGGTGTCATCTTGTGACACCGCTGCAGCCAGGCCGAGCATGGCTGACCAATTGGCCAGTTGCTGGTGGGCCTGAGCGTGCTCGAAGGCCGCCTTAGCGTAAGGTCGGGCCAACGTGGTCAGTTCTGCCATGATCGCCCTCGCTTAAATTTCAGCAGCCAGTTTGTTAACCAGCTCTGCGTGCGCGTTTTGATCGATTGTGGCACCCAGGATCTTCTCGGCGCCGCCGACTGCCAGCAAGCCCACTTGGGCACGCAGCGCGTCTTTGACACTGTTGAGTTCCTGTTCGATCTCGGCTTGAGCCTGGACCTTCACACGGTCAGCGTCGACACGGGCTTTTTCAACGGCCTCTTCGACGATCTGGTTACCGCGTTTCTTGGCCTGCTCGATGATTTCAGCCGCCTGAGCTTTCGCTTCGCGCAGTTGCTGACCCGCTTTCTCTTGGGCCAGTTCCAGGTCGCGAGCTGCACGGTTGGCAGCGTCCAATCCGTCCGCGATCTTCTTCTGACGTTCGTGCAAGGCAGTGATGACCGGAGGCCATACGAACTTCATGCAAAACAGTACAAAGATTAAGAACGCAACGGACTGGCCGATCAGGGTTGCATTAATGTTCACGCCAACACCTCGCTCGTTCGTTGTCCATCACACCAATCAACTCGAAAATTCGAGTGATTAGCCAGCGAGTTGACCAACGAAGGGGTTCGCGAAGGTGAAGAACAGAGCGATACCAACGCCGATCATGGTCACGGCGTCGAGCAGGCCGGCGACGATGAACATTTTAACTTGCAGCATTGGAACCATTTCTGGCTGACGCGCAGCGCCTTCCAGGAACTTGCCGCCCAGCAGGCCGAAACCAATGGCAGTACCCAGAGCACCCAGGCCGATCAACAGTGCAACAGCGATAGCGGTTAGACCAACTACAGTTTCCATCTTTCCTCCCGACTTTTACGTCGTATGGTTTAGGTTTTTTAGATTTTAAAGCGGTAAAACAAATCGTTTCATAGCCCTGAAGGGCCACCTTCCCGTTTCACCGGGAAGGACATCAGACTAGTCGAGACTGGTCTTAATGGTTCTCTT
This sequence comes from Pseudomonas sp. SDO524_S393, assembly GCF_054071875.1. Classification (NCBI taxonomy): domain Bacteria; kingdom Pseudomonadati; phylum Pseudomonadota; class Gammaproteobacteria; order Pseudomonadales; family Pseudomonadaceae; genus Pseudomonas; species Pseudomonas sp. SDO524_S393. The sequence continues at coordinate 38,383 of NZ_JBSVVZ010000028.1, forward strand.
CGTGCGCCATCGACAGGTAGACGATGGTCAGCATCATGAAGATGAAGGCCTGCAGGGTGATGATCAGGATGTGGAACACAGCCCATGCCCACTGCAGGACAACGCCCAGGCCGCTAAGCCAGAGCAGACCGCTGCCGAACATCACAGCGATCAGAATGAACACCAGTTCGCCGGCATACATGTTGCCGAACAGTCGCAGGGCCAGGGAGATAGGCTTTGCAACGAGGGTCACGAACTCCAGCAGGAAGTTCACCGGGATCAGCAGGGCTTGAACGAAGATGTTCTTGCTGCCGAACGGGTGCAGGGTCAGTTCGCCGATGAAGCCGCCGATGCCCTTGACCTTGATGCTGTAGAAAATGATCAACGCGAACACCGACAGGGCCATGCCCAGGGTGGCGTTAGGGTCCGTGGTGGAAACCGCACGGAAAGGAATGTGGTGATCGCCGGAGATCAGGATGGCCAGCTGAGGAATCCAGTCGACCGGGATCAGGTCGACGGCGTTCATCAGGAACACCCAGACGAAGATGGTCAGTGCCAGCGGCGCAATCACCGGGCTACGGCCATGGAAGCTGTCTTTCACGCTGCCATCGACGAATTCGACCAGTACTTCAACGAAGTTCTGCAGGGCACCCGGTTGACCGGAGGTGGCCTTCTTTGCCGCCAGGCGGAAAAGGAAGACGAAGATCAGGCCCAGTGCGACAGACCAGCCCAGAGTATCCAGGTGGAATGCCCAGAAGCCCATTTCTTTGGCCTCTGCTGCGGAGTGGGCAAAGCCCCAGCCGCCATTGGGTAGCTGACCGAAGGTCAGGTTCTGCAAGTGGTGCTGGATATAGCCCGAAGCGGTTGTTTCTGCCATGGTTGCCTCAAACGCCCTAAGGTCTCGAAAGTCTTGTTTTCATAAGCAGGGGAGCGAACCAGCTGACCAGTTGGGTCAGCACGAACACGCCGAATACCGCCAGCGGTGCCAGTGGCTTCACACCTGCAAAGGTCAGTGCAAACAGCACTGCCGTCAAAATCAGTTTCCCCGCTTCGCCGGCATAAAAGGACCGGACGATAGCCTGGGCTGCTCGGGCGCCGGAAAACCGAAAGGCCCTGTGAGCAAAATACATATTGGGCAGCAAGGCTATCAGGCCTCCGCAGAGTCCTGAATATCCGGCAACGACTCCATGCCAATACCAAAGCGCCAATGCCGCGATGAGTAAAATGACTAACTGGGCCAATAAAACCGGAAAAACGGCCAAGCGATGGAACGGCAACGTGTTTGGCGTGCGGGTTTCCATCACTCTTGCTCCTCAATGGTCGGCTGCCGGAAATCAATAACTTGGCATAATTTGTGCCGACAAAATGCGCGCAGAGTATAGGGGCGGTTCAGCCCCTATTCAACTGTCGGGTAGTCTTTTCCGATCGCACGCTACATAAGCAAATGTTTCAGCGGATGTGGGCAAGGACGCCCTGAAGCTCATCCAATGAGTTATAGCCGATAACCAATTGCCCTTTGCCTTTCTTGCCGTGACGAATTTGTACCGCAGAGCCCAGCCGCTCGGCCAGGCGCTGCTCGAGGCGTGCGATATCCGGATCAGGTTTGGCCGCTTCGACCGGTGCAGGTTTGCCGCTCAGCCACTGGCGAACCAGAGCCTCGGTCTGACGAACGGTCAGTCCCCGTGCGACAACGTGTCGCGCCCCTTCAACCTGTTGATTTTCCGGCAAACCGAGCAAAGCACGGGCGTGTCCCATCTCCAGATCGCCATGGGACAACATCGTCTTGATGACTTCCGGCAGCGCGATCAGGCGCAGCAAGTTGGATACCGTCACGCGGGACTTGCCCACGGCCTCCGCCACTTGCTGCTGAGTCAGCTGAAACTCTTGCTGCAGACGCTGCAAGGCAATGGCTTCTTCGATCGGGTTGAGGTCTTCACGCTGAATGTTCTCGATCAGCGCCATGGCGATGGCGGTTTCATCCGGTACATCGCGCACCATCGCGGGGATAGTGTCTTTGCCAGCCTGCTGGCTGGCGCGCCAGCGGCGTTCGCCGGCGATGATTTCAAAACGTCCACTGCCGATCGGGCGAACCACGATCGGCTGCATCACGCCCTGTGTCTTGATCGAGTTGGCCAGTTCTTCCAGCGCCTGGGGATCCATGTCCCGACGCGGCTGGTATTTGCCGCGCTGGATCAGGTCCAGGGGCAAGTGTTGCAACTCGCGCTCGTCAGCCTGCACCGCTTGTTCTTCAAGCGAAGTGACAGTCGGACCACTCAACAGTGCATCCAGTCCACGTCCGAGACCTCGTTTCTTGACGGCCATGGGGGTTCCTTAAGTTGGCTGGGCTGCAGCGGTGCGTGAAGGACGGCGCTGACGGCGAACCATCTCGCCGGCCAATGCCAGGTACGCCAGGGCACCACGGGATTGCTTGTCGTAGGCCAGCGCGGGCATGCCGTAGCTGGGGGCTTCCGCCAGGCGGATATTGCGCGGGATCACGGTGTCGTAGAGCTTGTCGCCAAAGTGTTCCTTGAGTTGCACCGATACATCGTTCATCAGGCTCAGGCGCGGATCGAACATGGTTCGCAGCAGACCTTCGATTTGCAGGTTCGGGTTCAGCAACTCGGCGATACGCTTGATGTTATCCACAAGGTCGCTCAGCCCTTCCAGCGCGTAATACTCGCACTGCATGGGGATGATCACCCCGTCGGCGGCCACCAGTGCGTTCAGCGTGAGCATCGACAACGACGGCGGGCAGTCGATCAGGATGTAGTCGTAATTTTCGCGGACCGGCGCCAGCGCACTGCGCAGGCGGCTTTCTTTCATCTGCATTTCCAGCAGCACGACTTCGGCGGCGGTCAAATCGCGGTTGGCCGGCAGCAGTTGATAACCGCCGTGCTCGGAAAAGTGCATTGCCTGAGCCAGGTCGCACTCGCCAATCAGCAAGTCGTAGACCGAGTTTTCCAGGCCGTGTTTATCCACACCGCTCCCCATGGTGGCGTTGCCCTGTGGATCGAGATCGATCAACAGCACCCGACGCTTGGTAGCGACCAGGGATGCTGCGAGGTTGATGCAGGTGGTGGTCTTGCCCACGCCACCCTTTTGGTTCGCTATCGCGAATACCTTAGCCATTCTTGCTTGTGTTCCCAATCATGCCGTGCGGCGCAGTATCAGCAGATGGCGTTGGCCTTGGCAACCGGGTACGGCCAAGGCGTGTTCGCTATCGAGGTGGAAGTCTGCCGGCAATGCTAACAGCTCATCGCTTGGATGGACGCCCTTCATTGCCAGCCAGCGGGTGTCGCGGTCGCCCAGATGGCGTGTCCAGTTACTGAAGTTCTCCATGCTACTGAACGCCCGGGAAACAATTCCGTTGAAGGGCTGCTCAGGCGTGAAGGCTTCGACGCGACTGTGGATAACTTGCAGATTATCCAACTTGAGTTCGAGTTTGACTTGGGTCAGGAAGCGGGTCTTCTTGCCATTGCTGTCCAGGCAAGTGACCTGGGACTCGGGAAACAGGATCGCCAACGGAATGCCCGGCATGCCACCGCCACTGCCAACGTCAAGCCAGCGACCGTTTTCGATGAATGGCATCACACTCAAACTATCGAGCAGGTGACGGGACACCATTTCGTCCGGATCACGCACCGCCGTCAGGTTGTAAGCCTTGTTCCACTTGATCAACAGGGCCAGGTAACCCAGCAGCAATTCGTGCTGGACCGGGGTCAGGTCGACGCCCAACTGGCGTGCACCTGTGGATAATTCTTCGGCGTGTTGCGAGGTGACCAACGAACTCAAGCGCTTTGCTCCAACTGACGGCCCGCGCCGCGTTTTTTCAAATGAATCATCAACAGCGAAATGGCCGCCGGTGTGACACCCGGAATACGGGATGCCTGGCCCAGGGTTTCGGGGCGAGTTATCCCCAACTTGCTCTGGATTTCCTTCGACAGGCCGGAAATCGCGGTGTAATCGATATCCACAGGCAACCGAGTGTCTTCACTGGCGCGCAGACGAGCGATCTCATCTTGCTGACGGTCGATGTAGCCCGCGTACTTGGTCTTGATTTCGACCTGTTCGGCAACCTGTGGATCTTCTGCGCCGCCGCCGGTCACTTCGACCAGACCAGCGTAGTCGATTTCCGGACGGGACAGCAGGTTCAACAAGTTGTATTCGTGGGTCAATGGCGTGCCGAATTTTTCGGCAATCGCGTCGCCCTGCTCGGTCCCCGGACGGACCCAGGTACTTTTCAGGCGCTGTTCTTCCAGCGTGATGCCTTCACGTTTTTTGCAGAACGCAGCCCAGCGCGCATCATCGACCAGCCCCAACTCGCGACCTTTTTCGGTCAAGCGCAGGTCGGCGTTGTCTTCGCGCAGAATCAGGCGGTATTCGGCACGTGACGTGAACATCCGGTACGGTTCCTGGGTGCCCAGGGTAATCAGGTCGTCAACCAACACGCCGATATACGCTTCGTCGCGGCGCGGACACCAGCTGTCTTTGCCCTGCGCGCGCAGTGCTGCGTTGGTTCCAGCCAGCAAACCCTGGGCGCCGGCTTCTTCGTAACCGGTGGTGCCGTTGATTTGCCCGGCGAAGAACAAACCACCGATCATTTTGGTTTCCAGGCTGTACTTCAGGTCACGCGGGTCGAAGTAATCATATTCGATGGCATAACCGGGCCGCACGATATGGGCGTTTTCCATGCCGCGCATCGATTGCACGATCTGCAGTTGCACGTCGAACGGCAGGGACGTGGAAATTCCGTTGGGGTACAGCTCATGAGTGGTCAGTCCTTCGGGCTCGATGAAGACCTGGTGACTTTCCTTGTCGGCAAAGCGGTGAATCTTGTCTTCGATCGACGGGCAATAACGCGGACCAATACCTTCGATAACCCCGGAATACATCGGCGAACGATCGAGGTTCGCGGCAATGATTTCGTGGGTGCGCGCGTTGGTATGGGTAATCCAGCAACTGATCTGCCGGGGGTGCTGTTCTTTGGATCCCATGAACGACATCACGGGGATCGGCGTATCGCCGGCCTGCTCCGTCATGACCGAAAAATCCACGGAGCGGGCATCGATACGCGGCGGAGTCCCGGTTTTCAGGCGGCCCACTCGCAAAGGCAGTTCACGCAAGCGATGAGCCAGCGCGATTGACGGCGGATCACCAGCACGACCGCCGGAAAAATTCTGCAGACCGATGTGGATAAGTCCACCGAGGAACGTACCGGTGGTCAACACCACGGATTCCGCAAGGAACCGCAGGCCCATTTGGGTGACGACACCGCGCACCTGGTCCTGCTCGACGATCAAGTCATCCGCAGCTTGTTGAAATATCCACAGGTTCGGCTGGTTTTCCAGGGTTTCGCGGATGGCCGCTTTGTAAAGAATGCGATCGGCCTGTGCACGGGTAGCGCGTACGGCCGGGCCCTTGCGGCTGTTCAAGACGCGAAACTGGATACCACCTTTGTCGGTAGCCATGGCCATCGCGCCGCCCAGGGCATCGATTTCTTTCACCAGATGGCTTTTGCCGATCCCGCCAATGGCGGGGTTGCAACTCATGGCACCGAGGGTTTCCACGTTGTGCGTCAGCAACAGGGTTTTTACACCCATGCGTGCTGACGCCAGTGCTGCCTCGGTACCGGCATGACCGCCGCCGATGACGATCACTTCAAAACGGGAAGGGAAATCCACCACGCACCTCGTGCCTGCTTATGTAGGTAGTCAGGAATTGATTGTAGAAAAGGGTTTTACAGCTTTGCGGGCAAGTATAGGGACTTCGCCCTTCCTAAAGAACCCTTTGCACAAAATTTAACCAGTTGTGGATGACTTGCGGACAATAGAAATTAAAAAGAGAGAAATTTATTAAATCTTTGTTTTTATGTTTATTCTTAGGCAGGCCCCTATCTGTGGATAACGTTCTGTAAGCCATATTTTACGTTGTGTACAGCGTTTCAAAAGTCTGTGGCCATCTGCGGATGAGGCCATTGGATAAGTGCTTTAAGCCTGTGGATTAAAGTAATGGTTATCCACAGAGGTGTTTTTGCTCAGGTTTCAGGCCCTGTTATCAACGGGGCACAGGGCTGTTTATTCACAGGGCTTAATCCACACAAACGTGAGTTTTCCCGGTGAGCTGGGAATGGAAAATCCTTCTGCTCGCTCATGAGTACGGCAAAAAAGAGAGGTGTTGTGGGAAATCCACAGGGTAGTTAATAATAGCGATTATCATTAACCAGCCTTGTCATTCACTATGCCTCCTCCCTCCCACATGGCTGCAGTCCAGATCATTTACGAGCAACACCATTCCTGGCTGCACGGTTGGCTAAAAGGCAGGTTGAATAACGCCAGCGATGCGGCCGATGTGGCGCACGATACGTTCGTCCGTATTCTTGGGGGACGGCATGCAGCGCAGATCGTTGAGCCACGGGATTACCTGGCGACCATCGCCAGGGGCCTGGTGATCGATCGTTACCGCCGGCACGCCATTGAACAGGCTTATAAACAAGCCTTGGCCGAGCGGCCTGAACCGGTAGCCGTCAGCGAAGAAGACAAGGCAATCATCATTGAAACGCTGGTGGCTGTGGATAAAGCCCTGTCAGGCTTGGGGGAGCGAGCGCGCAGTATCTTTATGTTGTCGCAAATCGACGGCCTGACTTATCAACAGATCGCCAATCAACTGAAAGTGTCCCTGACCACGGTGAAGAAGCACATGATTCGCGCGTTGACTGAATGCTCGCTGATCATGGCCAGTCTGTAATGGCGATGCCAGATCGCAAGACATTCGAAGCGGCTGCCAGTTGGTATGTGCAGTTTCAGTCCTGTACGCCGACGATTGCCCAACGCCAGGCCTGGCAGCAATGGCTCGATGGGGATCCGTCCCATCAGGCCGCATGGAACCAGATGGAACAACTGCAACGTAGCCTTGGCGCCCTGCCCCGGGATTTGACCCGGCGCGCGTTATCGACCACGCAGCAGCGTCGCCAGGTACTCAAGTGGATGCTGATGATGGGCAGTACCGGCTACCTGGGCTGGAATGTTCAGCAACACACACGCCTGGGCACTGTATGGGCGGACTACCGAACGTCGGTAGGCGCACGTCGGCGCGTCGAGTTGGCTGACGGTACACGGATTGACCTGAATACCAGCACGGCGATCGATGTGGTGTTCGACGGGCACCAACGTCTCATTCGTCTGCGCGAAGGTGAAGTACTTATCCACACCGGCACGTCAGGTGGACACACGCCTTTTTATGTCGAAACACGCCAGGGCCGCGTTCAGGCATTGGGAACCCGGTTTACTGTGCGCCAATTGCCGGACACCACGCGTGTCGGTGTGCTGGAGGACCAGGTGAGCGTATCGCCGGGTGACCAGCCCACTCAGATACGGTTGCTGGGTGCAGGTGAAAGCGCTGATTTCGATCGTCAAAAGGTGGGCCCCAACCACGTGTATCGAAACGCTCAGGTGGCTTGGGTCGAAGGGCAGTTGGTCGTGTTGGATGCTCGACTCGGGGATGTGATAGACGAATTGGCCCGTTATCGTCCTGGTGTTCTGCAGTGTGATCTGGCGTCGGCGCGCTTGCGTGTTTCTGGAACCTTCCGCCTGGATGCTTCCGACGCGGTACTGGCCAACTTGCAGGCGACGCTGCCGATTCAAGTGAAGTATTTCACGCGTTATTGGGTATCGGTGAAACGAATCGGTTGATCGCAAAAATTCCACATGCAGGGGTTATCTTTTTTTTGCCTGGCGCGGCCCTACAGGTAATCACGATGCAACCTTCAGGGCTTCCCCATCTATGCGCCTTTCCAACAAGCTTCGCCAGCGATTTTCCTACCACGGTATGACCTGCAGCCTACTGCTTGGCACGGCAGCCACCGCCAGTGTCCTGTTATCGACCCACGCGATCGCGGCCAGTGCGGAGCAGCATTACTCCATTGCGGCCGGGCCGCTGGACAGTGCGTTGAGCCAGTTTGCTGCCAAGGCGAATGTGATTCTGTCTTTCTCTCCCCAGCAAACCGCACGGTTGAATACACCAGGGCTGGAGGGGGACTATTCGGTGGACCAGGGCTTTGCGTTGCTGCTGCAAAGCTCCGGGCTACAGGCTGTGGTCCAGGCGCCGGGCAGTTATGTGTTGCAGGCTGCACCCACCGGACAACTGACGCTCGCGCCGACCACTGTCAGTACTTATCAACAGGGAGGCTTCAACCAGGAGATCGCCGGCGATGTGGGTTACAAGGCGCAAAACAGCCGCATCGGTACTAAAACCAGCACGCCGTTGTCGGAAACCCCGCGTTCGGTATCGATCGTTACGAACCAGCGCATCAAGGATCAAAAGTCCCAGACCCTGACTGAAGTGCTGGGCTATGTGCCCGGTATCTTCGCGCCCCCCTTCGCCGCCGGCGATGGCCTTGCGGGTGATCTGTTCTTCATTCGCGGTTTCAATGCCACGGATTACGGCTACGGCCTGCTGCGTGATGGCCTGCGTGTACAAGGTAATCGGTACGACACCACCAGTGAGCCCTATGGCCTGGAACGCGTCGAAATCTTCCGTGGTCCCTCTTCCCTGCTTTACGGCGAAAACGCCCCGGGGGGCTTGGTCAACCTGGTCAGCAAACATCCGACGGCTGCGCCTCAAGGTGAAGTCCAGTTGGGCTATGGCTCGAACAATCGACGCCAGATGGGTGTGGATATCTCGGGTCCGCTCAATGACGGTGGCACTGTCCTTGGACGTGTTGTGATGCTTGGCCGCAAGTCGGATACACAGACCGATCACGTCCCGGACGACCGTCTATACCTCGCCCCCTCCCTGACCCTGAATTTCGACGACTACAACACGCTCACCCTGTTGGCCAACTACCAGAAAGACCACACCAATCTGGAGCTCGGCCTACCCGCTGCCGGTACCTTGCTTACAAACCCCAATGGCAAGCTATCCAAGCACACAATGCTCGGCGACCCGGATTGGAACACCTTTGAGCGGGAGGCCTGGAGCGCTGGTTATGAGTTCAGCCACAGCTTCAATGACGACTGGCAGTTCCGCCAAAACTCGCGCTACATGCAGTCGCGGATCAACCGTCATGAAACCTGGCCGAGTGCGCTCAATAACGGCGGTTTTGGTACTCAACTGAACATGACGGCCTACGACCGCTACAACAAGTCGATGGTCTACTCCCTGGATAACCAACTGGAAGGCAAATTCCAGGTGGGTGGCCTGGAAAACACCGTTCTCTTTGGCGCCAGCTATGACCGGACCTCATTCAACCAGGATTGGAACGCAGGTTTTGCCGGCACCATCAACGTGTATAACCCCGTATACCTGCGGGACCCGCTCACCCCGGTGGCAGTGCAAAACACCTTGCTGGAGCAGCAGATGAAGGGGGTTTATGCACAGGTCCAGAGCAAGTACGACCATTGGTTGTTCCTGTTGGGAGGCCGTCAGGACTGGGTCGACAGTGACTTCCGCGACAAGGTGAACAAGGCCAGCAACACAGGCTCCGAAGACCGCAAGTTCACCTATCAGGGCGGTGTGATGTACCAGTTCGACAACGGCCTCACGCCATATGTCAGCTACTCCACCGCGTTTGTTCCGGTTCAGCAGATCTCCAATGCCGGTTCACCGTTGAAACCGATCACCAGCAGCCAGTACGAAGTGGGTGTGAAGTACGAGCCGGTCGGGTGGGATACCGCGATGACTGTGTCTGTATACGACCTGCGCAAGGAAGACGACACCTACCTCGATGCCACCACCAACAGTTACCGCCAGGTCGGTGAAAGCCGAGCCAAGGGTGCGGAACTCGAGATAAACAGCAACCTCACACCCAACTTGAATGTGACTGCGGCTTATACCTACACCGATGCGCGGATTACCAAGGATTCGGCGACCTCACTGGTCGAGGGGCATCAGATGACAGGTGTTCCCCGCAATCAAGCTTCGGTGTGGGGCAAGTACCGCTTCCTCGATGGCCATCTCAAAGGTTTGTCCGTTGGCGGGGGGGTCCGCTATTTCGACAGTACCTTTTCCTACACCGCGCCAACGCTATACGGGAAGTTGGATGCAGGTAGCGTCACCTTGGTGGATGCAGCTGTTGGCTATCAGATCGACACGCACTGGTCAGTCGACCTGAACGCCAAAAACCTGTTCGACAAGGAATACGTATCAGGCTGCAACGACGCAGGCCGTTGCTACTGGGGCGATAGCCGTACCCTGCTGGGTACGGTGTCCTATAACTGGTAACACGCTGTGGATAACTCGCTTATTTACCAATGCAGAAGCTGGAAAAGATGCGTCCCAACAAATCATCGGAGCTGAACGCGCCGGTGATTTCACCCAACAGCTGCTGGGCCTGACGTAAATCTTCAGCCAGCAGCTCCCCTGCGCCCGCCAGGGTCAGCTGCGCGCGGCCATGCTCCAACGCCGCGCTTGCATGACGCAGTGCCTCAAGGTGCCTGCGACGTGCACTGAAGCTGCTTTCCGAGGTCTGCTCATAGCCCATGCAGTCCTTGAGGTGTTCGCGCAGCAACTCCAAGCCTTCTCCCGCCGCCTTGGCACTCAGGCTGATGGTGACATGGCCATCCGCGCTGGTTTCCATCGCGATGGTTTCACCCGTAAGGTCGGCTTTGTTGCGGATCAAGGTCACTTTGGCCGGGTCAGGTCGCTGCTCGAGGAATTCCGGCCACAGCGCAAAAGGATCCACAGCCTCGGGTGCGGTGGCATCCACGACCAACAGCACCCGATCAGCTTCACCGATGGCTTTGAGCGCACGTTCCACGCCGATTTTTTCCACCTGGTCGTCGGTATCACGCAAACCGGCCGTATCCACCACATGCAGCGGCATACCATCGATGTGGATATGTTCGCGCAGGATATCCCGGGTCGTACCGGCTATCTCGGTCACAATGGCGGCTTCACGCCCGGCGAGTGCATTGAGCAGGCTGGATTTACCGGCGTTGGGTCGACCGGCTATCACCACAGTCATGCCATCCCGCAATAATGCTCCCTGGCCGGCTTCGCGCAGCACTGTGGATAACTCATTGCGTACGTTGTCGAGCATCGCCAGCACATGCCCGTCGGCAAGAAAGTCGATTTCTTCCTCCGGGAAGTCAATGGCCGCTTCGACATAGATGCGCAGGCTGATCAATTGCTCGGTTAAATGATGCACACGCAGGGAGAACGCCCCCTGCAGCGAACGCAATGCATTGCGCGCCGCCTGTGCTGAACTGGCCTCGATCAAGTCAGCGATGGCTTCGGCCTGGGCGAGGTCGAGCTTGTCATTCAAGAATGCCCGTTCGCTGAACTCTCCCGGGCGTGCCAGACGACAGCCCAATTGCAGGCACCGCTGCAGCAACATGTCCAGGACGACAGGACCGCCATGTCCCTGTAATTCCAGGACATCTTCGCCGGTGAATGAATTCGGCCCAGGGAAATAGATCGCCAGCCCTTCATCCAGCACGCTGTTATCGGTATCCAGAAATGGCCCGTAGTGGGCGTAACGTGGCTTCAAAGTACGACCGCTGATGACCTCGGCAGCCTTACCGGCAAGCGGTCCGGAGATACGAACGATACCGACACCGCCGCGACCTTGAGCGGTAGCGACAGCAGCGATGGTTTCACGGGGAGCACTCATCAGCAGGTTCCAGAACAAAGGTGGCGGAAAGCAAAACGCCCCACGAAGGGGCGTTTTGAGTGGTTATCCACAGAGTAAATTACGCAGCGGCTTTTGCGGTAGCCGCTTCGATCTTACGCGTGATGTACCACTGTTGAGAGATCGACAAGACGTTGTTGACCACCCAGTACAGCACCAGACCCGCCGGGAACCACAGGAAGAAGAAGGTGAAGATGATTGGCATCATTTTCATCACCTTGGCCTGCATCGGATCCGGAGGCGTTGGGTTCAGGCGCTGCTGAATGAACATGGTCGCGCCCATGATGATCGGCAGGATAAAGAACGGGTCTTTGATCGACAGGTCAGTTATCCACAGCATGAACGGTGCCTGACGCATTTCCACGCTTTCCAGGAGTACCCAGTAGAGCGATAGGAAAACCGGCATCTGTACAAGAATCGGCAAGCATCCACCCAGCGGGTTGATCTTCTCTTTCTTGTACAACTCCATCATGGCCTGCGACATTTTCTGCCGGTCATCACCATGCTGTTCTTTCAGGGCGGCCAGTTTTGGCGCCACGGCACGCATACGTGCCATCGACTTGTAGCTTGCAGCCGACAGGGGGAAGAACAAGCCTTTGATCAGCATGGTCAGGAAGATGATCGACCAGCCCCAGTTACCGACGATGCTGTGGATATGTTGCAGCAGCCAGAAAATCGGCTGGGCAATGAACCACAGGAAGCCGTAATCAACGGTCAGTTCCAGGCCTGGGGACAACTCTTTGAGAACAGCCTGGCTTTTCGGACCGGCGTACAGGGTAGCGCTGGTTTCAGCCTTGGCACCCGGCGCTACAGTCAGCGATGGACCCGTGAAACCAATGATGTAGTTACCTTGGTTGTCCTTGCGGGTCTGCACCAGGTTCGCGTCACCTTTCGCGGGGATCCAGGCGGTCACGAAGTAGTGCTGCAGCCAGGCAACCCAGCCACCCTGTACCGTTTCTTTCAGCGAGCCCTTGTCGATATCTTTCATCGACACTTTTTTGTACGGCTCGCTACTTGTCCACAGGGCGGCGCCCAGGTAAGTCGCGGTACCGGTAGCAGTGCTGGAAGAAGGATCGGAGCTGTTGTCACGCTTGAGCTGGGCAAACAGGTTGCCAGTCCAGGGTTTGTCGCTTTCGTTGTCGATCAGGTAAGTGACCTTCAAGTCGTACAAGCCACGGGTAAAGCTGAAGCGCTTGATGTAATTGACGCCGTCGAGGCTGAATTTCAGGTCGACATTCAACTGGTTCTGGCCATCAGCCAGTTGATAAACCTTCTGTTCGGTCGAGTAAACCGGACGACCGGTAGCACGCGCATCCGGACCATTGGTTCCGGTCAGGCCGCTTTGCGCCAGATAAGTACGTTCACCACCGTTATCGAACAGTTGGAACGGTACATCCGGATGGTCCTGGCGACGTGGATACAGCGGCAGTTTCAGTTGCGCGATATCACCACCTTGCGGGTCGATAGCCAAGTCGAGCACATCCGTTTTTACATGGATGAGGTCTTTATTGGTGACCACAGGGGTTTCTACAGGGGCGCTGGTATCGGTATTCGCGCTAGGCACATCGGCACTGGCAGAACCATTGGTGCCCAGCGGCGCGTCCGGAATGGCCGGCGCGGCCTGGTTGGTAGCAACATTCTGAGTCGGCAGGGCAGCCTGGCCGTAGTCCTGGTTCCACTTAAGGACCATGACGTAGGACACGATTGCCAGGGCGACGATCAGGATCGTGCGTTTAATATCCATGATTACTCGGCCATCGAAGAAGAACGGGAGGTAGGGATAGGCGGAACCGGGTCATAACCACCGGGATTCCACGGATGACAGCGACCTAAACGACGAAAGGTCAGCCAGCCACCGCGCAGAAGACCATGATTTTCTATGGCCTCTAACGCGTAGCAGGAACAACTGGGGTAGAAACGACAGTGATTGGCCATCAGAGGGCTAATGGCATAGCGGTAAAACTGGATCGGAACGAGGGCCAGTTTACGCATCAAGGCTGTCTACCCCTACAGTTTCGGGACTCACTGCTGGTGCTGGCTTGTGGGTACGCGCCAAACGTTTCCAGAGTTTGCCGAAATGCTGAATCAATTCGGGGTTTTCTACATCACCCAAGCCTTTGCGCGCGACGATAACAATATCCCAGCCAACCAGAGTGTCCTGGTGGAGGCGAAACGATTCGCGCATAAGACGCTTGAGGCGATTGCGCTCAACGGAGAGCTTTACGCTCTTCTTGCCGATCACCAACCCTAGACGGGGGTGATCCAGATCGTTGTTACGCGCAAGGAGCAGGAGATTTTTCCCCGGAACCTTGCCGGTGGGGGAGTCAAAGACTGCCTTGAAATGCCGGGGGGTTAGCAGACGCTTTTCCCGACTGAAGTCCTGACTCACCACCAGTGCCGGATTATCAAACTGCCAGACGCGCACGACCTTTGGCGCGACGACGCGACAGGACGGCACGGCCGTTCTTGGTAGCCATGCGAGCACGGAAGCCGTGGGTGCGGGCGCGTTTGATGGTGCTGGGTTGGAAAGTACGTTTCATGGCGTTGTTACCTGGTTCGTCGACAACGGGCCGGAATGGCCCCCGTTTTAAGAGACCGGCGATTCTAGAGAAAGCAAGCCTCTAGGTCAATTTCCAACCAGCTTTTCCTTTGAACGCTCTTCTATAGACGCCGGTACTTTTTCTGTTCGCCGTCTTCCGATGAATCCGGACGCAGATATAAAAATAAAGAAGAACCTTATTTAAAGCTTTTCTGTAAAGCTTATAAAAGCTATACAGCCATCGGTCTGTGGATAAGTAGCTGAAAGCCTTGTTTCATATGCTGTACAGAGAATGACAACCTCGGGGAGAAACGGTGTCTTGCCTGTGCTGCGCTGTCGGATAACCTGTGTGTGGAAGGGATGTTTATCCACAGCCAGGTTACCCACAGACTTTCGAGTCCACTTGTACAATGAGCTCATGCACGTTTATCCACAGAGCTTATGCACAGACCATCGGTCGCTTTTTTAGCGGTTAAAGCATTGATTTTGGGTGGTCTGTCAGCAACCTACATGTGGATAAGTGGCCGCTTGGCCGCTACAATGGCGGCTTGTTTTTGCCTCACCGGCTTTCAACTTAGGGGATATCCGTGTCAGTGGAACTTTGGCAGCAGTGCGTGGAGCTATTGCGCGATGAGCTGCCTGCCCAGCAATTCAACACCTGGATCCGTCCGCTACAGGTCGAAGCCGAAGGCGACGAGTTGCGTGTCTATGCGCCCAACCGTTTTGTTCTCGACTGGGTTAACGAAAAGTACCTGAGCCGCGTTCTCGAATTGCTTGATGAGCATGGCAACGGTCTCGCCCCGGTACTCTCCTTATTAATAGGCAGCAAACGCAGCTCGGCACCTCGTGCCGCACCCAACGCACCGTTGGCGGCCGCGGCGGCGTCCCAAGCCCAGGTTGCTGCAGCTCCGGTGGTTGCCGCGCCTGCGCCCACGCCACAGAACAGCACGCCCGAGAGTGAAGAGCCGTCCCGCGATAGCTTCGACCCAATGGCCGGGGCCAGCTCCCAGCAGGCCCCGGTACGCGCCGAACAGCGCACCGTGCAGGTTGAAGGTGCCCTCAAGCACACCAGCTACCTCAACCGCACCTTTACCTTTGAAAACTTCGTCGAAGGTAAATCCAACCAACTGGCTCGTGCGGCCGCCTGGCAGGTCGCCGACAACCCCAAGCACGGTTACAACCCACTCTTCCTGTATGGCGGCGTTGGCTTGGGTAAAACCCACTTGATGCACGCTGTGGGTAACCATCTATTGAAGAAGAACCCGAATGCCAAGGTTGTGTACCTGCACTCGGAGCGCTTCGTGGCCGACATGGTCAAGGCACTGCAGCTCAACGCCATCAACGAATTCAAGCGGTTCTACCGCTCGGTTGATGCGCTGCTGATCGATGACATTCAGTTCTTCGCTCGCAAGGAGCGTTCCCAGGAAGAGTTTTTCCACACCTTCAACGCTCTGCTCGAAGGCGGCCAGCAGGTCATCTTGACCAGTGACCGCTATCCGAAGGAAATCGAAGGCCTGGAAGAGCGCCTGAAGTCGCGTTTCGGCTGGGGTCTGACCGTCGCGGTGGAACCTCCGGAGCTGGAAACTCGCGTCGCGATCCTGATGAAAAAGGCCGACCAGGCAAAAGTCGAGCTGCCACACGATGCGGCGTTCTTTATTGCCCAGCGCATTCGCTCCAACGTGCGTGAGCTGGAAGGCGCACTCAAGCGGGTCATCGCGCACTCACACTTCATGGGCCGCGACATCACCATCGAGTTGATTCGCGAGTCCTTGAAAGATTTGCTGGCACTGCAAGACAAGCTGGTGAGTGTGGATAACATCCAACGCACTGTTGCCGAATACTACAAGATCAAGATTTCCGACCTGCTGTCCAAGCGCCGTTCGCGCTCGGTGGCTCGTCCGCGTCAGGTGGCCATGGCGCTTTCCAAGGAACTCACCAACCATAGCCTGCCGGAGATCGGCGATGTCTTTGGTGGCCGTGACCACACCACGGTCTTGCACGCATGCCGCAAGATCAGCGAACTTAAGGAATCCGACGCGGATATTCGCGAGGACTACAAGAACCTGCTGCGTACTCTGACTACGTGATGACACCAGCGCAGCTTATTAAGGCAAGGGACTAGACCATGCATTTCACCATTCAACGCGAAGCCCTGTTGAAACCCCTGCAACTGGTCGCAGGCGTCGTCGAGCGCCGACAGACCTTGCCGGTGCTTTCCAACGTATTGCTGGTTGTCGAAGGCCAGCAGTTGTCCTTGACCGGTACCGACCTCGAAGTCGAACTGGTCGGTCGTGTGCAGTTGGAAGAGCCCGCCGAGCCTGGCGAGATCACCGTGCCCGCGCGCAAGCTGATGGACATCTGCAAGAGCTTGCCGAACGATGCACTGATCGACATCAAGGTTGACGAGCAGAAGCTGGTGGTCAAGGCGGGTCGTAGCCGTTTTACCCTCTCCACCTTGCCGGCCAATGACTTCCCTACCGTGGAAGAAGGTCCGGGCTCGCTGACCTGCAGCCTGGAGCAGAGCAAACTGCGTCGTTTGATCGAGCGCACCAGCTTTGCCATGGCGCAACAGGACGTCCGTTACTACCTCAACGGCATGCTGTTGGAAGTGTCCGCTGGTGTAATTCGCGCCGTGGCCACCGATGGGCACCGCTTGGCGATGTGTGCGATGCAGGCCGATATCGGTCAGCCTGATCGTCACCAGGTGATCGTTCCACGTAAGGGTATTTTGGAACTGGCGCGTTTGCTGACCGAGCCTGATGGCAACGTCAGCATCGTGTTGGGCCAGCACCATATCCGCGCGACCACCGGTGAATTCACGTTCACTTCCAAATTAGTCGACGGCAAATTCCCGGATTACGAGCGTGTTCTGCCAAAAGGTGGTGACAAGCTGGTGCTGGGCGATCGCCAAGCGTTGCGCGAAGCCTTCAGCCGCACCGCAATTTTGTCCAACGAAAAGTACCGTGGCATCCGTCTGCAACTGGCCAACGGGCAGTTGAAGATCCAGGCGAATAACCCGGAGCAGGAAGAAGCTGAGGAAGAAGTGGGTGTCGATTATAACGGCGGCTCGCTGGAGATCGGCTTTAACGTGAGCTATCTGTTGGACGTACTGGGTGTGATGACTACCGAGCAGGTTCGCCTGATTCTGTCCGACTCCAACAGCAGCGCCCTGGTGCAGGAATCCGACAACGATGATTCGGCGTACGTTGTCATGCCGATGCGCCTGTAATCATGCTCAGCAGAACCTAGATGTCCCTTAGTCGCGTCTCGGTCACCGCGGTGCGCAATCTGCACCCGGTGACCTTCTCCCCCTCCCCCCGCATCAATATCCTCCATGGCGCCAATGGCAGTGGCAAAACCAGCGTGCTGGAAGCCATTCATCTGCTGGGTCTTGCCCGCTCCTTCCGTAGTACTCGTCTTTTGCCGGTGATTCAGTACGAACAGCTGGCATGCACGGTATTTGGCCAGGTCGAGTTGGCCGAGGGAGGGCACAGTAATCTGGGGATATCCCGTGATCGCGGCGGGGAATTTCAAATTCGCATCGACGGGCAGAACGCCCGCAGTGCTGCGCAATTGGCCGAAATCCTGCCATTGCAACTGATCAACCCCGACAGTTTCCGGCTGTTGGAAGGTGCTCCTAAAATTCGCAGGCAATTCCTCGATTGGGGAGTGTTCCACGTGGAACCACGGTTCATGGCCACTTGGCAGCGGTTGCAGAAGGCCCTGCGGCAGCGGAACTCGTGGCTACGGCATGGTACACTTGACGCCGCTTCGCAAGCGGCTTGGGACCGGGAACTGTGCCACGCCAGCGATGAGATAGATGAATACCGCCGCGCTTACATCAAAGCCTTGAAACCAGTCTTTGAGCAGACCTTGAGTGAGTTATTGGACCTCGAGGGGCTGACGCTGAGTTATTACCGTGGTTGGGACAAGGACCGGGAACTGAGTGCAGTACTCGGCGCTTCCTTGCAACGGGATCAGCAGATGGGTCATACCCAGGCCGGCCCCCAGCGAGCGGACTTGCGTCTAAGACTGGGTGCGCACAACGCCGCGGACATTTTGTCCCGAGGCCAACAGAAGTTGGTGGTGTGTGCGTTGCGTATCGCGCAGGGGCATCTGGTTAGCCAGGCCCGCCGCGGTCAATGTATTTATCTGGTGGATGACCTGCCGTCCGAGTTGGACGATCAACACCGCCGGGCGCTATGCCGCTTGTTGGAAGACTTACGCTGCCAGGTGTTCATTACCTGTGTAAACCACGAATTATTGAGGGAAGGCTGGCAGACGGAAACGCCAGTCGCTTTGTTCCACGTGGAACAGGGCCGTATCACCCAGACCCACGACCATCGGGAGTGAAGGCATGAGCGAAGAACAAACGTACGACTCAAACAGCATCAAGGTGCTGAAAGGTTTGGATGCCGTACGCAAACGTCCCGGTATGTACATCGGCGATACCGATGACGGCAGCGGTCTGCACCACATGGTGTTTGAGGTGGTCGATAACTCTATCGACGAAGCGCTGGCCGGTTACTGCGACGACATCAGCATCATCATCCACCCGGATGAATCCATCACCGTGCGCGACAACGGTCGCGGTATTCCGGTAGATGTGCATAAAGAAGAAGGCGTTTCGGCAGCAGAGGTCATCATGACCGTGCTCCACGCCGGCGGTAAGTTCGATGACAACTCCTATAAAGTATCCGGCGGTTTGCACGGCGTAGGTGTGTCGGTAGTGAACGCCCTGTCGGAAGAGCTGGTTCTGACCGTGCGTCGCAGCGGAAAGATCTGGGAGCAAACCTACGTCCATGGCGTGCCTCAGGCACCGATGGCGATCGTGGGTGACAGTGAAACCACCGGTACCCAGATTCACTTCAAGGCATCTGCCGAAACCTTCAAGAACATCCACTTCAGCTGGGACATCCTGGCCAAGCGGATTCGTGAACTCTCCTTCCTCAACTCCGGCGTTGGCATCTTCCTGAAAGATGAACGCAGCGGCAAGGAAGAGCTGTTCAAGTACGAAGGTGGCCTACGCGCGTTCGTCGAATACCTGAACACCAACAAGACCGCAGTCAACCAGGTGTTCCACTTCAACATCCAGCGTGAAGATGGCATCGGCGTGGAAATCGCCCTGCAGTGGAACGACAGCTTCAACGAGAACCTGTTGTGCTTCACCAACAACATTCCACAACGGGACGGCGGCACTCACTTGGTGGGCTTCCGTTCTGCATTGACCCGAAACCTGAACAACTACATCGAAGCTGAAGGTCTGGCCAAGAAGCACAAGGTCGCCACCACCGGTGACGATGCCCGTGAAGGCCTGACTGCCATTATTTCGGTGAAGGTGCCGGATCCGAAGTTCAGCTCCCAGACCAAAGACAAGCTGGTGTCTTCCGAAGTGAAGACTGCTGTCGAACAGGAAATGGGCAAGTATTTCTCCGACTTCCTGCTGGAGAACCCCAACGAAGCCAAGCTGGTGGTCGGCAAGATGATCGACGCCGCCCGTGCCCGTGAAGCGGCGCGTAAAGCGCGTGAGATGACCCGCCGCAAGGGCGCACTGGATATCGCAGGCCTCCCGGGCAAACTGGCGGACTGCCAGGAGAAGGACCCTGCCCTCTCCGAACTGTACCTGGTGGAAGGTGACTCTGCTGGCGGTTCCGCCAAGCAGGGTCGTAACCGTCGCACCCAAGCCATCCTGCCGTTGAAGGGCAAGATCCTCAACGTTGAAAAAGCACGCTTCGACAAGATGATTTCCTCTCAGGAAGTCGGCACCTTGATCACGGCGCTGGGCTGCGGTATCGGCCGCGAAGAGTACAACATCGACAAGTTGCGTTATCACAACATCATCATCATGACCGATGCTGACGTCGACGGTTCGCACATTCGTACGCTGCTGCTGACCTTCTTCTTCCGTCAGTTGCCCGAGCTGATCGAGCGTGGCTACATCTATATCGCCCAGCCGCCGTTGTACAAAGTGAAAAAGGGCAAGCAAGAGCAATACATCAAAGACGACGACGCCATGGAAGAGTACATGACGCAGTCGGCCCTGGAAGACGCCAGCCTGCACCTGAACGACGAAGCGCCGGGTATTTCCGGCGAAGCGTTGGAGCGTCTGGTGAACGACTTCCGCATGGTCATGAAGACCCTCAAGCGTCTGTCGCGCCTGTACCCTCAGGAGCTGACCGAGCACTTCATCTACCTGCCAGCTGTCAGCCTGGAACAACTGAGCGATCACGCCGCAATGCAGGATTGGTTGGCCCAGTACGATGCACGCCTGCGCACTGTTGAAAAGTCTGGCCTGGTTTACAAAGCCAGTCTGCGTGAAGACCGTGAACGTAACGTGTGGCTGCCAGAGGTCGAACTGATCTCCCACGGCCTGTCGAACTACGTCACCTTCAACCGCGACTTCTTCGGCAGCAATGACTACAAAACTGTCGTCACCCTGGGCGCTCAACTGAGCACCCTGCTTGGTGAAGGTGCTTACATCCAGCGTGGCGAACGCAAGAAGCAGGTCAAGGAGTTCAAGGAAGCCCTCGACTGGCTGATGGCCGAAAGCACCAAGCGCCACACCATCCAGCGATACAAAGGTTTGGGTGAAATGAACCCTGACCAGCTGTGGGAAACCACCATGGATCCAGACCAGCGTCGCATGCTGCGTGTGACCATCGAAGACGCCATTGGCGCAGACCAGATCTTCAACACCCTGATGGGTGATGCGGTCGAGCCTCGCCGTGACTTCATCGAAAGCAATGCCCTGGCGGTGTCCAACCTGGACTTCTGATCCCGGAACCCGCCGCACAAAAAAAGGCCAACGTTACGTTGGCCTTTTTTATGGATGTACTGCTCGAATTTCTAAATGCTCCACGTGGAACATCATCGATTTCAGTTGGAAGAGGGCGCTGCCACACTCTCCAACCGATACCCATATCCATAGATCGTCAGCAACTGCCAACCCCGATCCGCCGTCAGCCCAAGCTTGTTGCGCAGTCGATAGATATGCGTATCCAGCGGGCGTGATGACACCATTTCTTCGTGGGTCCAGAACCGCTCATACAGATACTCACGCGATAACGGGCGCGCCAGATTGGCAAACAAACAACTGGCCAAGCGGTATTCGCGCTCTGTCAGGTTGATGGGTTTGCCTGCGCGGGTTACGGTCAGTTCGGCATCATCAAAGGTCAGGTCATTAAAACTCTGCACGTCGTGGGTGGCCGATTTCTGCAGGCCGTGACGTCGTAGCACGGCAGTTACCCGTGCTTTGAGTTCGTTGGGACGAAAGGGTTTGCTGACGTAATCATCGGCGCCGCTGTTTAATGCGGTGACGATGTCGCTCTCGGCATCCCGACTCGTGAGCATGATGACCGCAGGCGGAACCTCCATGTGTTCGCGAGTCCAGCGCAGCAGGGCGATGCCGGTAATGTCGGGCAGTTGCCAATCAAGGATCAACAGGTCGAAGGTTTCGCGGCGCAATTGACGCAGCAGGTCTTCACCGCGCTCAAAGCAATGCAGGGTCCAGGGCTGCTCTGCGGTGCTGGGGATTTGTCGCAGTGTCTGTTCCACCCGTCGCAGTTCCGCGGGTTCGTCATCCAGTATTGCGACACGCATGAGTGGGTCCTTCTACTTGAAGAGTACGACAGCCATCAGTCATCGATTCTGAAGAATTGTGCGCAGAATCAGTGACTCCCTGGTTCTCTCGGTACGCTGATGCTCAAGGGCAATGGCCCGTTGAAAGCCCTCGATACCTGTGTGGGAAACTATGTGGGAAAGATACCGGCTCCCGCGCGTAAGGAAAAGGATCAGTCGACGCATGCTGACGTAAATGCATGCGCGGTGATGTCAGAAGCCCTCTGGAATCCACTGCCTTGATGAACCCCATGACATCTCCTCCGCATCGCTCCCTGGTCGCAATAAACTCGGATTCGGCGGCCTTTATGAACATCAAACAGGAAAACTTTTCCAGCGAGTCCAAAATGAGCTTCACTGGGCTGAAGGCGTCGTTCTATCACGTGCGGATGTCTGCCTACGACGAGCAGGGTCTGGAGGAAAAAAACGGGGTCTATGACATTTTCTACTACCCGCCTGCAACCCAGGCGCAGGCGAGCGGTGGTTGACCGATGACGCTCTGGCGCAAGACCGAGAAACGCCAACCCACCCACGCCCAGCGCTTGTTCCATGGCCTCGTGCGCGAATGGCTGTGGATTGGTTTACTGTTGCTGCCCATTACCGCTTACATGTCCCTGAGCCCGGGCCTGGCCCTGAACAACCCGCTGTACGACAGCCTTCGCCGCCTCACTCCCCTTCCGGTCGACCCGCGCATCCTGCTGGTGACCATCGACGATCCCAGCCTCAAGAAGCTCGGGCAATGGCCGTGGCCGCGCAGCCTGCACGCCGACCTCATCGACCGTCTTAGCGCTGCCCAACCGGCTGGCATCCTGTTCGATGTGATTTTCAGCGAGCCCGGTGATCCGGCCAATGACAAACGCCTGGCCGACTCGGTCTGCAATGCCGGCAACGTGCTGTTACCTCTGTTACGTGAAGGCTCTGCAAGCTACAGCCAACCCGGTGCGCAAATGGCGGCGCTGCTCAAATGTGCCAAAGGTATGGGGCATATCAACGTTGAAGCAGACAGCGACGGCGTCGTACGCAGCCTCTACATGCGCGAAGGGCCTGCCGACGCTCCGGCTCCCCAGCTGGCCTGGCTGGCCTATGAGATGACAGATCAGCCATCGCCAATGCCGGGAGAGCCCCTGGAGTCGTCAGGCGCGCAATGGCATCGAGAGCACGCTATTCGCATTCCCTTTATCGCCGCTCACACGCATTTTCCCAGTGTGTCGTACGTCAGCGTATTGCGCGGTGAGGTACCTCCCTCAGCCTTGCGCGACCGCTTGATTCTGGTGGGGGCTACGGCATCCGGCATGGGTGACCGTTCCGTCACGCCACTCTCCTCCTTTGCGGGTACGACGGCGGGGGTCGAGATCCTGGCCAACGTGCTCAACGGCCTGCTGCAAGGTCGCACGATTGTCGACCTGCCCGGCTGGCTGGCCGCATTAATGGCAACGTCCCTGGTGGCCTTGCTGCTCGGTTTACTGCTGTACCGTCCGCGTTACGCGTTGTGGATGACCTTGAGCTGCATGGTGGCCGCGCTATTGGGCTCATGGGTGTTGTTACGGCTGGGTCACTGGTGGTCGCCGGCAGCCTGCCTGATCGGTTTGTTGCTCAGTTACCTGATCTGGAACTGGCGCCGCCTGAGCGTGATTCTGTCCTACTTCGGCTGGGAGCTGGCCCGCCTGGATAACGAAC
Organism: Pseudomonas sp. SDO524_S393; assembly: GCF_054071875.1. NCBI lineage: Bacteria > Pseudomonadati > Pseudomonadota > Gammaproteobacteria > Pseudomonadales > Pseudomonadaceae > Pseudomonas > Pseudomonas sp. SDO524_S393. Next base: position 61,821 of record NZ_JBSVVZ010000028.1, read on the forward strand.
CCAAAGTGCTCCCGGAACGCCGCCGTGCGCCTGCCAGCAAGGGCGATATTCTGCAGGGACGCATCTTCGCCCTGGAGCAGGCCGTCAGCCGCACCCGTGACACCCGACGCTTCATGGCCGACGGTCTGGAATGTCTGCCGGTGGCGACCTTGATCACTGACCCTCAGGGCAATGTCCTGCTGGCCAACCGCATTGCCCGCGAGGTATTTGGCAATGAGCTGGTAGCGCAAAACCTGCTGGAGCAACTCGCTGACCTGGGTTACCCGCCGCTGCACAACGGCGTGCGCCCTACTCTCTCGGCGCTGGAGCTGGTCGAGTTCCGTGACATCCACCAACGCAGCCTGCGCATGGAGCTCGCTCCCCTGCTGCCGGCCGAAGGCGATGTCGCGCTCGGCTGGCTGCTAAGCCTCACCGACCTGAGCAAGGAGCGTGATGCCCAGCAGCACCGTGAAACCATGCTGCGCTTCCTGTCCCACGACCTGCGTGCGCCCCATTCAGCGATTCTGGCGCTGCTGGACGTGCACAGCGGCGAATCACCTGTGTTTGCCCAGATCGAGCAACAGGTACGGCGTGCCTTGAGCCTGACCGAATCCTTCGTGCAACTGGCCAAGGCCGAGGCCGACGGTTATCGCTTCCAGCCCACGCTGTTCGCCATGCTGGTGATGGATGCGTTCGACCAGGTCGCGGTGCTGGCCCAACTCAAGGGTATCCATCTGGTGCATGACCTGGATGAGGCAGATGAGGCCATGGTCTCGGCAGATCAATCGCTGCTGACGCGGGCGTTGTTCAACGTGCTGGAGAATGCGATCAAGTATTCAGCGTCCGGTACCACCGTGCGCTTGCGACACGCTAGCGTACAAGGATGGCTGGAGTGCCATATCAGCGATCAGGGCCCTGGCATCGCCGCGCAAGACTTGCCGGAGCTGTTCAGCCAGTATCGGCGCTTTGACTCCGCTCAGGGCAGTGAAGGATTGGGATTGGGGCTGACCATGGTCAAGGCGGTGGTCGAACGCCATGCGGGGCGTATCAGTTGCAAGAGTGTCGTGGGCAAAGGCACGACATTTACGCTCGAATTGCCTCTGTTGGATAACTGAAAAAGTCGACGTTTGCACAGTGCACAAAAAACCGGTCACAAAGACCGGTTTTTTATGCGGAAAAAACTTATGCACCTTTTCCGGAAATTTATGAACTTGGGAAATATGTAAGTAAATCAGCTTCTTATGGATCAAAAACGGCAATTCGCCAACAAACCGTACACAGGTTATCCACAGATGCTCAAACCACCGGTGTGTCCACCACCACGGGTTGTGGTGGCAACGAACCCATAGCCCGTTGTTGCGCTTCGTTCCAGGCCGCAGCCCTGTCATTGAGCGCAGCAATGGCGCGCGGCCCATCACCGTCGGCGTACATGGGCTCACCAATCACCACCGTGATAACACCTTCACGTTTGGCCCAACCTGTCTTTGGCCAGAACTTGCCGGCGTTATGGGCAATCGGCAACACAGGCAAGTGGGCATTGACCGCCAAGGCCGTGCCGCCGCGTGAGAATTTGCCGATGCTGCCGTAAGGCACGCGTGTTCCTTCCGGGAAGATCAGCACCCAGACATTGTCCTTGAGCAGCTCGTCGCCTTTCTTGGCCACATGTTTGAGGGCTGCCTTGGGGTTGTCGCGGTCGATGGCGATCGGACGCAGCATGGCCATCGCCCAGCCGAAGAACGGCACGTACAGCAGCTCGCGCTTTAGCACCTGGCTCAAGGGCGAGAAGTACGCCGACAGAAAGAACGTTTCCCAGGTGCTCTGGTGGTTCGACAGAATCACGCAGGGTTGTTCAGGCACGTTTTCTGCGCCCTTGACCTCGAAACGAATGTTGAGGAATACCTTGGTCAGCCACAACGCGCAGCGGCACCAATAGACGTTGATAAAACGATATCGCGCCTTGAACGGCAGGAACGGCGCAATAAAAAAGCTCAGGGTGCACCAGAGAAACGAACTGGTGCCCAGCAGCAGGTAAAAGAAAAAGGTTCTGATGGCCTGCAAGATCGACATGGCGGCATTTACCGTTGCGGGACACGGCCCGCCTGCTAAAAGCGCACTCCCGAGCAATCCTTGTCCAGGAAGTCGAGGGCGGCTAGTTGTTGATAAGTTCTGCGGCAACCGCCGCCAGATCGTCAAAAATCAAAGTGCCAACCGGCAGGTTTTTCGCCTGGGTCTTTTCGCCTTTTCCGGTCTTTACCAAAACGGGCTGAGAGTCGACGGCTTTGGCCGCTTCCAGGTCACCGAGGCTGTCCCCGACGAACCATATCCCAGCTAACGGCACCTTGTAATGTTCTGCAATGGTTTTCAACATGCCAGGCTTGGGTTTGCGGCAATCGCAGCCTTCATCCGGTCCGTGAGGGCAATACACCACCAGCCCCACTTCGCCGCCCTGCTCGGCCACCAACGTGCGCAGGCGCGCGTGCATGGCCTCCAGGGTAGCGATGTCGTAATAGCCGCGGGCGATGCCGGACTGGTTGGTGGCGATGGCCACCGTCCAGCCGGCTTTGCTCAACTGCGCGATGGCCTCGATCGAGCCGGGCAGTGGCACCCACTCCGCCACTGACTTGATATACGCGTCGGAGTCGTAATTAATCACCCCGTCCCGATCGAGAATCAGCAGTTTCAACATGATCAGCCCAGTACGGAAATGTCAGCGATATTGATGAACAGGCCGCGCAGACGCGCCAGCATGGCGTAGCGGTTTTTCCGCACGCCGGCATCTTCGGCATTGATCATCACCGCTTCGAAGAACGCATCCACCGGTTCACGCAGGGTGGCCAGACGTGCGAGTGCCTCGGCATAGTTACGTTCGGCGATCAGCGGCTTCACCGCGTTTTCAGCCTTGGCGATGGCCGAGTTCAGCGAAAACTCCTTGGCATCGGCAAACAGGCCCGGGTCGACTTCGGCATTGCCCAGGCCTTCAGCCTTGCTCAGCAGGTTCGACACACGCTTGTTCACGGCGGCCAGGGCTTCGGCCTCCGGCAGCTTGCGGAAAGCCTGTACGGCCTGCACACGCTGATCGAAGTCCAGTGCCGACCCCGGTTGCAGGGCACGTACCGACAGGTACACCGACACGTCCACGCCCTCGTCTTCGTAACGCGCACGCAGGCGGTCGAAGATGAATTCCAGCACTTGCTCGGCCAGGCCGGCTTGCTTGACCTTGGCACCGAACTGGCCGACTGCGAACACCACGGCCTGGGTCAGGTCGAGGTCCAGCTGTTTGTCGATCAGGATACGCAGCACGCCCAGCGCGGCACGACGCAGCGCGTAGGGGTCTTTGCTGCCGGTAGGCAACATGCCGATACCGAAGATACCCACCAGGGTATCCAGCTTGTCGGCGATGGCTACGGCTGCGCCGGTCAAGGTGCTCGGCAATTCAGCACCGGCACCGCGCGGCATGTACTGCTCGTTCAGCGCCAGGGCCACATCGTCCGGCTCACCGTCGTTGAGAGCGTAGTAGTAGCCCGCAACACCCTGCATTTCCGGGAACTCGCCGACCATCTCGGTGGCCAGGTCGCACTTGGACAGCAGGCCCGCACGTGCCGCCCAGGCCGCGTCGCCACCAATGCGCGGGGCGATGTAGGCGGCCAGCTTGGATACCCGCACGGCCTTGTCGTAGACGCTGCCGAGTTTTTCCTGGAACACCACGTTCTGCAGGCGCAGGTTGAAGTCTTCCAGCTTCTGCTTCTTGTCCTGCTTGAAGAAGAACTCGGCGTCGGTCAGACGCGGGCGCACGACTTTCTCGTTACCGGCGATGATCTGCTGCGGGTCCTTGCTCTCGATGTTGGCCACGGTGATGAAGCGCGGCAGCAGCTTGCCGTCCACGTCCAGCAGGCAGAAGTACTTCTGGTTGTCCTGCATGGTGGTGATCAGGGCTTCTTGCGGCACGTCGAGGAAACGCTCTTCGAACGAGCACACCAACGGCACCGGCCATTCCACCAACGCGGCCACTTCGTCCAGCAGGCTGGGTGGCACGATCGCGGTGCCTTCCTGCATGCGCGCCAGTTCTTCGGTGCGCTTGCTGATCAGCTCGCGACGCTCATTGGCGTCGGCCAGTACATAGGCGGCACGCAGGTCGTTGAGGTAGTTGGCGGGCGACGTGATGCGCACGCTTTGCGGATGATGGAAGCGGTGGCCACGGGAATCGCGACCGGCCTTCTGAGCGAGGATGGTGCAGTCCACCACCTGGTCGCCGAGCAGCATCACCAACCATTGGGTTGGGCGCACGAACTCTTCCTTGCGCGCGGCCCAGCGCATGCGCTTGGGGATCGGCAGGTCGTTCAGGGAATCTTCAACGATGGTCGGCAGCAGGCTCGCGGTCGGCTTGCCCGGGATCACCTGGCTGAAGCGCAGTTTCGGGCCGCTCTGGTCGATTTCGCTCAGTTCCACGCCGCACTTCTTGGCGAAGCCCAGCGCGGCTTGGGTCGGATTGCCTTCGGCATCGAAAGCCGCCTGACGCGGCGGGCCGTCGAGGTTGATGCTGCGGTCCGGCTGCTGGGTTTCCAGCGCGGTCAGCAACACCGCCAGACGACGTGGCGCGGCATAGACTTTCTTGGCGGCGAATTTCACGCCGGCGGTTTGCAGGCCTTTTTCGATACCGGCCAGGAACGCATCGGCCAGGGTGTTCAGTGCCTTGGGTGGCAGCTCTTCGGTGCCCAGTTCAACCAGGAAATCTTGAGCACTCATTGTGCAGCCTCCAGCTTAGCCAACACTTCATCACGCAGGTCCGGGGTCGCCATCGGGAAGCCCAGCTTGGCGCGCGCCAGCAGGTAGGCTTGTGCAACGGAACGCGCCAGGGTGCGCACACGCAGGATGTATTGCTGACGCGCAGTCACCGAGATGGCGCGGCGGGCGTCCAGCAGGTTGAAGGTATGGGAGGCCTTCAACACCATTTCATAGCTTGGCAACGGCAGCGGCTGGTCGAGTTCGATCAGGCGCTTGGCTTCGCTTTCATAGAAGTCGAACAGTTCGAACAGTTTGTCGACGTTGGCATGTTCGAAGTTGTAGGTGGACTGTTCCACTTCGTTCTGGTGGAACACATCGCCATAGGTGACTTTGCCGAACGGGCCGTCAGCCCACACCAGGTCGTAGACCGAGTCCACGCCTTGCAGGTACATGGCCAGGCGTTCCAGGCCGTAGGTGATTTCGCCGGTCACCGGGTAGCACTCGATGCCGCCCGCCTGCTGGAAGTAAGTGAACTGCGTCACTTCCATGCCGTTGAGCCACACTTCCCAACCCAGGCCCCAGGCGCCCAGGGTCGGCGATTCCCAGTTGTCTTCGACGAAACGGATGTCGTGGACCAGCGGGTCCAGGCCGACGTGTTTCAACGAGCCCAGGTACAGCTCCTGGAAGTTTTCCGGGTTCGGCTTCAATACCACCTGGAACTGGTAGTAGTGCTGCAGGCGGTTGGGGTTTTCGCCGTAGCGGCCGTCGGTTGGGCGGCGGCTTGGCTGCACATAGGCGGCGTTCCAGGTTTCCGGGCCGATGGCCCGCAGGAAGGTCGCGGTGTGGAAAGTGCCGGCGCCTACTTCCATATCGTAGGGCTGAAGTACCACACAACCTTGCTCGGCCCAGTATTGCTGGAGGGCGAGGATCAAGTCTTGGAAGGTACGCACGGCTGGCGTAGGCTGGCTCACGAAATTCACCTGTTACTTGGGCTGCGATTTAAAGAGCGGGAGTATACCCGATTCGGCCGCGCCACCATCCCCTGGAGCCTTATGCCACGCTGCTTTTGGTGTTCTGAAGATCCGCTGTACATGGCTTATCACGATCAGGAGTGGGGAACGCCGCTGCGCGACGCGCAGGGTTTGTTCGAGTTGCTTTTGCTTGAAGGGTTCCAGGCGGGCCTTTCCTGGATCACCGTTTTACGCAAACGCGAGCATTACCGAAAGGTCCTGTTCGGTTTCCGCGCCCAGCGCCTGGCGCGCCTGACCGACGCCGAGATCGACGCACTGATGCTCGACCCGGGCATCGTGCGCAATCGCTTGAAACTCAACGCCACCCGTCGCAACGCGGCGGCCTGGCTGGCGCTGGAGGATCCGGTGGGGTTGCTCTGGTCGTTCGTAGGCGGTGTACCGAAGATCAATCACTTCAAGGACCGCAGCGAAGTCCCGGCGATCACGTCCGAGGCCGAAGCCATGAGCAAGGCCCTGAAAAAAGCCGGTTTCACCTTTGTCGGCCCGACCATTTGCTACGCCTTCATGCAGGCCTCCGGCATGGTCATGGACCACACTCAGGACTGCGACCGTTACGCGGACTTGGCCCACGCCGGTTAGAATGCCGGCTTTGCGCACCACACACGATCAGGAGTGACCTGTGGAAAAGTTTAAAGGCGCCTTGCTGGTAGGCGCTCTCCGGTTGTTTGCCCTGTTGCCTTGGCGCGCGGTGCAAGCAGTGGGTTCGGCCATCGGCTGGATCATGTGGAAAACCCCCAACCGTTCACGCGACACGGTGCGGATCAACCTCTCCAAGTGCTTCCCGGACATGGACCCGACTGCGCGCGAGCGTCTGGTCGGCCAGAGCCTGATGGACATCGGCAAGTCCCTCACCGAAAGCGCCTGCGCCTGGATCTGGCCGGCCCAGCGCTCCATCGACCTGGTGCGCGAAGTCGAAGGCCTGGAAGTGCTGCACGAAGCGCTGGCCTCAGGCAAAGGCGTGGTCGGCATCACCAGCCACCTGGGCAACTGGGAAGTGTTGAACCACTTCTATTGCAACCAATGCAAACCGATCATTTTCTACCGTCCGCCCAAGCTCAAGGCGGTGGATGAGCTGTTGCAAAAACAGCGCGTGCAATTGGGTAACCGCGTGGCGGCGTCCACCAAAGAAGGCATCCTCAGCGTCATCAAGGAAGTGCGTAAAGGTGGCCAAGTGGGCATCCCGGCTGACCCTGAGCCGGCTGAATCGGCGGGGATCTTCGTGCCGTTCTTCGCCACCCAGGCGCTCACCAGCAAGTTCGTGCCGAACATGCTCGCAGGTGGCAAGGCGGTGGGCGTGTTTTTGCACGCGCTGCGGCTGCCGGACGGTTCGGGTTACAAAGTGATCCTGGAAGCGGCGCCGGAAGATATGTACAGCACCGACACCGCCACGTCCTGCGCGGCGATGAGCAAGGTGGTCGAGCGCTACGTCGGCGCCTACCCGAGCCAGTACATGTGGAGCATGAAGCGCTTCAAGAAACGCCCGCCGGGCGAGGCGCGCTGGTATTGATTGACCGCTGATCTCCCTGACAACGGAGGTCAAATGTGGGAGCTGGCTTGCCTGCGATGCGGGCAACTCGGTGTTTCATTCATACCGAGGTGATGCTATCGCGGGCAAGCCAGCTCCCACAGGGGATCCGCTCAGGGCTGGCGGTCGAGTTTCTTCAGGAACACCGTCATCTCTTTTTCGGCCTGCTTGTCGCCGTGGGCCTGGGCCGCTTCAATGCCCTGCTCCCACGCCAACCGCGCCGCTGCGCGGTCTTCCAGCCCCAACTGCGCCTTGCCCAAGAGCTTCCAGGCCGCCGAATACTTCGGATCGAATTCCACGCACTTGCGCAAATGCTCCGCCGCCCTGGCGTTATCCTTCAGGTCCAGATAACCCTTGCCCAGGCCAAAGCGCAGCAGTGAATTATCCACACCCTTGGCGAGCATTTTTTCCAGCGATTCCAGCATCGTCAGCCCTCCCTCTGAAATACGATCCCCTGTGGGAGCGGGCTTGCCCGCGATGAGACCCGCACAGGCACTCAAGAGCTTCGATCAGAAAAAACTCAGCCCCACGTGGAACAACTTCTCCACATCGCGGATATGTTTCTTGTCCACCAGGAACAGGATCACATGGTCTCCGGTAGCGATGACCGTGTCGTCATGCGCAATGATCACCTCCTCATCGCGGATGATCGCGCCAATCGTGGTGCCCGGTGGCAGGCCGATGTCGCGGATGGCTTTGCCGATCACCTTGCTCGACTTGGCGTCACCGTGGGCAATCGCCTCGATGGCTTCCGCCGCGCCCCGGCGCAGGGAGTGCACGCTGACGATATCGCCACGGCGCACGTGGGCCAGCAAGGTGCCGATGGTGGCGAGTTGCGGGCTGATGGCGATGTCGATATCACCGCCCTGGATGAGATCCACGTAGGCCGGGTTGTTGATGATGGTCATCACCTTCTTTGCCCCCAGCCGCTTGGCCAGCAGCGAAGACATGATGTTGGCCTCGTCGTCGTTGGTCAGGGCCAGGAAGATATCGGCGTCGGCGATGTTTTCTTCCAGCAGCAAATCGCGGTCCGAGGCGCTGCCTTGAAGTACGACGGTGCTGTCGAGGTTGTCGGACAAATACCGGCAACGCGCCGGGTTCATCTCGATGATCTTCACTTGGTAACGGCTCTCGATGGCCTCGGCCAGGCGCTCGCCAATCTGCCCGCCACCGGCGATCACGATACGTTTGTAGTTTTCGTCGAGCCGGCGCATTTCACTCATCACCGCGCGAATGTTGGCTTTGGCGGCGATGAAAAACACTTCGTCGTCAGCCTCGATCACGGTGTCGCCCTGGGGCAGGATCGGCCGATCGCGTCGGAAAATCGCCGCGACGCGGGTCTCCACATTGGGCATGTGTTCGCGCAGTTGGCGCAGTTGCTGGCCCACCAGCGGGCCGCCGTAATAGGCCTTGACCGCGACCAGTTGCGCCTTGCTGTCGGCGAAGTCGATCACCTGCAAGGCACCGGGGATTTCGATCAGGCGCTTGATGTAGTGAGTGACCACCTGCTCGGGACTGATCAGCACATCCACCGGGATGGCGTCGTTGTCGAACAGGCCGGCGCGGGTCAGGTAGGCCGCTTCGCGCACGCGGGCGATTTTGGTCGGGGTATGAAACAAAGTGTGCGCGACCTGACAGGCGACCATGTTGGTTTCGTCACTGTTGGTCACGGCTACCAGCATGTCGGCATCGTCGGCGCCGGCCTGGCGCAGCACGGTCGGGAATGACGCACGGCCTTGAACCGTACGGATGTCCAGGCGGTCACCGAGGTCGCGCAGACGCTCGCTGTCGGTGTCGACCACCGTGATGTCGTTGGCTTCGCTGGCCAAGTGTTCGGCCAGGGTGCCACCGACTTGCCCTGCCCCAAGGATGATGATTTTCATCCGGTCACTCCCTTAAACCCGTTCAGCCGCGCGCAGCGGCGATCTTGATCAGTTTGGCGTAGTAGAAGCCATCGTGTCCGCCTTCCTGTGCGAGCAACTGGCGACCGTGGGGCTGCTTGATACCGGCTTGCGTGGCGAGGTCCAGCTCCCGTGCGCCGCTGGTGCGGGCGAGGAAGGCGTCGATGACCTCGGTGTTTTCGGTGGGCAAGGTCGAGCAGGTGGCGTACAGCAGGATGCCGCCCACTTCCAGGGTCTGCCACATTGCGTCGAGCAGTTCGCCTTGCAGTGTGGCCAGGGCCGCAATGTCATCGGGCTGGCGCGTGAGTTTGATGTCCGGGTGGCGGCGGATCACGCCGGTGGCCGAGCACGGCGCGTCGAGCAGGATGCGCTGGAACGGCTTGCCGTCCCACCAGGTGGCAGTGTCACGACCATCGGCAGCGATCAGCTCCGCACTGAGGCCCAGGCGCGCCAGGTTCTCGCGCACGCGCACCAGGCGCTTGGCTTCGAGGTCGACGGCGACCACACCGGCCAGGTCTTGTTCGACTTCCAGAATGTGACATGTCTTGCCGCCGGGTGCGCAGCACGCGTCGAGCACGCGCTGGCCAGGGGCGAGGTCGAGCAGGTCGGCAGCCAGTTGCGCAGCCTCGTCCTGCACGCTGATCCAGCCTTCGGCAAAGCCCGGCAGGCTGCGCACGTCGGTGGCGGATTCGAGCACGATGCCGTCGACGCTGTACACGCAGGGCGTGGCCTGGATGCCAGCGTCAGTGAGCAGTTGCAGGTAGGCGTCGCGCCGGTGATGGCGGCGGTTGACCCGCAAAATCATCGGCGGGTGCGCGTTGTTGGCGGCGCAGATGGCTTCCCATTGCTCGGGCCAGAACGCTTTCAACGACTTCTGCAGCCAACGCGGATGAGCGGTACGCACCACCGGATCGCGTTCCAACTCGGCCAGCAGCGCTTCGCTTTCACGCTGGGCACGGCGCAGCACGGCGTTGATCAAGGCCTTGGCCCAGGGCTTTTTCAGCTTGTCGGCGCAACCGACGGTCTCACCGATGGCAGCGTGGGCCGGTACGCGGGTGTAGAGCAGTTGATAGAGACCCACCAGCAGCAGCGCTTCCACATCCGCATCGGCAGCTTTGAATGGCTTTTGCAGCAGCTTGGCCGCCAGCGCCGACAACCGCGGCTGCCAGCGCGCGGTGCCGAACGCCAGGTCCTGGGTAAAGCCGCGGTCGCGGTCTTCGACCTTGTCCAACTGCGTGGGCAACGAACTGTTCAGCGACGCCTTGCCGTTGAGGACGGCGGCGAGGGCCTTGGCGGCGGCCAGACGTGGATTCATTGAGCGGGTGCTCCGAGAACTGTGCCCAAGGCAAATTTCTCACGGCGGCTGTTGAACAAGTCGCTGAAATTGAGCGCCTTGCCGCCGGGCAATTGCAGACGGGTCAGACACAGCGCCTGCTCACCGCAGGCGACCACCAGGCCCTCCTTGCTGGCGCCGATGATTTCACCGGGGGCACCTGTGCCTTCTGCCAGGGCGGCGGCGAGCACCTTCAAGGCTTCGCCGTCGAGGGTGCTGTGGCAGATCGGCCATGGATTGAAAGCACGCACCAAACGTTCCAGCTCCACGGCCGGGCGCTGCCAGTCGATGCGCGCTTCGTCCTTGTTCAGCTTGTGCGCATAGGTGGCCAGGCTGTCGTCCTGCACTTCGCCTTCCAGGGTACCGGCGGCCAGGCCGGCGATGGCCTGTACCACGGCAGGCGGGCCGAGTTCGGCGAGACGGTCGTGCAGGCTGCCGCCGGTGTCGTCGGCGGTAATTGGGGTGGTGACTTTGAGCAGCATCGGGCCAGTGTCCAGGCCCGCTTCCATGCGCATCACGGTCACGCCGCTTTCGTGGTCGCCGGCTTCCACGGCGCGCTGGATCGGCGCCGCGCCCCGCCAGCGTGGCAGCAGCGAAGCATGGCTGTTGATGCAACCCAGACGCGGAATATCCAACACGGCTTGCGGCAGGATCAAGCCGTAGGCCACCACCACCAGCAGGTCCGGCTTCAAGGCCGCCAGTTCGGCCTGAGCTTCGGCGTTGCGCAGGGTCGGCGGTTGCAGCACGGGGAGGTTGTGCTCCAGCGCCAACTGCTTGACCGGGCTTGGCATCAGTTTTTGCCCGCGACCGGCCGGGCGATCCGGCTGGGTGTACACCGCGACGATGTCATAAGGGCTGGCAAGCAGCGCCTTGAGGTGTTCGGCAGCGAATTCGGGAGTGCCGGCAAAAACAATGCGCAGTGGCTCGGTCATGGGAGGTCTCGGTTAAAAGCAGTCACAAAAGAAAAAGGCTTGCCGCAGCAAGCCTTTGGAAGGAGGGCATCAAGCTTGCTGGCGATGCTTTTTTTCCAGCTTCTTCTTGATCCGGTCACGTTTGAGCGTGGACAGGTAATCGACAAACAGCTTGCCGTTGAGGTGGTCGCACTCGTGCTGGATGCACACCGCCAGCAGGCCTTCGGCGATCAGTTCGAACGGTTTGCCGTCGCGGTCCAGGGCCTTGATCTTCACGCGCAGCGGACGTTCGACGTTCTCGTAGAACTCCGGCACCGACAGGCAGCCTTCCTGGTATTCGCCCATCTCGTCGGTCAGCGGTTCGAACTCGGGGTTGATGTACACCATCGGCTCGCTGCGATCTTCCGAAAGGTCCATGACCACGACGCGCTGATGCACGTTGACTTGGGTGGCGGCGAGGCCAATGCCCGGGGCTTCATACATTGTTTCAAACATGTCATCGACCAACTGACGAACCTTGTCGTCCACTACGGCCACCGGTTTGGCGATCGTGCGCAGGCGCGAGTCGGGGAATTCGAGGATGTTCAAAATAGCCATAAGCGTAATTGCTGCACATGTGAGGTAGAGGCAAATCGGCGTTGGGATGGACCCAGACAGCCGGTGTGAAACGCCCAAAAGCCACGAAGGCACGGGCATTTCACGCGAACGCACATAATAAAGGAGATTCACCCCATGAGGAAATCGCTACTCGTCTTGCTGTTGTGGGCGCCGCTCGCCTCGGCCCTGCTCCCCCCACCCCTTCAGCGTCTGGATCAACCGACGCAACACGCCATCCAGCGTTTTTTACTGCACAACCGTATTCTCGATAGCCCCCAGGACCTGGACCACGCGCCCTACATCGTTGCGGCCGATACAGGCCGCGTGCTGGGCGCCAACGGCGACCGCGTACACGCGCGGGGCAACCTGGACCCGGTACAAGCGAGTTACGGGATCTTCCGCCGGGGCAAGGCCTACGTTGACCCGCAAACCCGCGAGCTGCTCGGCATCAACGTCGACGACATCGGTACCGCGCGCTTTGTCATGGCTGGCGACGTCACCACCCTGGCGGTGCAGCGGGTCACCCAGGAAATACGCCCTGGCGACCGCCTGTTGCGAGCCGAGCCACCTGTGACGCTGGCGGAGCCGGCAACCGCGAACGTCACGCCTGCGCTCTCGGGCCACATCATCGATATTCCCAAGGGCGTCACCCAGATCGGCGTGCTGGACGCCGTGACCTTGAACAAAGGACGCCGCGACGGCCTTGTCGAAGGCCAGTTATTGGCAGTCATCAAGGCGGGCGCCAGCGTTCGCGACACCCTCACCGGCGTCCCGGTGAAACTTCCGGACGTGCGTGCGGGCACGCTGCTGGTGTTTCGCACCTACGAAAAGCTCAGTTACGGCCTGGTCCTCAGCGCCTCACAGCCGCTGGCGGTGATGGACCGATTCGAGACCGCCCATCAAACGCAATAAGTAGGTGGCTAAACAAGTTACCAACAGAGTTATCCACAGCTTGTTCCGGTCAAGGATGATCCGATGTATCCGATAAACAGCAGTGAAATTTCCCCGTCAGAGCTGGAAGCGCGACTACGCTTGCACAGGCTGCCGGAGTTGGGTCCGAAGCGTTTTCGTCTGCTGATCGAGGCGTTCGGCAGCGCGTCGAAGGCCATCAGCGCACCCGCCAGCGCCTGGCGCTCCCTTGGGTTGCCTGCCATCAGTGCAGAGGCGCGGCGCAGTCATGAAGTGCGCGAGGGTGCCGGTCAGGCACTGGCATGGCTGGCCCGTCCGGCCCAGCATTTGCTGATGTGGGACCAACCGGAGTACCCCGCGTTGCTCGCCCAGATCGACGACGCGCCACCGCTTTTGTTCGTCGCCGGCGCGCCAGATATCCTGGAAAAACCCCAACTGGCGATGGTCGGCAGCCGTCGTGCATCACGCCCTGGCATGGACACCGCCGCGGCCTTTTCCCGCAGCCTGGCAAGCGCCGGTTTTGTCATTACCAGCGGCCTCGCCTTGGGCATCGATGGCGCGGCACACCAGGCGGCACTCGACGTGGGTGGCCAGACAATTGGCGTACTCGGCACCGGGCTGGAAAATTTTTATCCACAACGCCATCGACGGCTTGCGGCGGCGATGATCGACCAAGGCAGTGCCGTGGTTTCCGAGTTTCCACTGGATGCTCCGCCCCAGGCCGGCAACTTTCCCCGGCGCAACCGCATCATCAGTGGTTTGTCGTTGGGGGTGCTGGTGGTCGAGGCCAGCATGGCCAGCGGCTCGCTGATCACGGCCAAGCTTGCGGCCGAACAAGGGCGCGAGGTGTATGCCATCCCGGGCTCGATCCACCACCCCGGTGCCAAAGGCTGCCATCAATTGATCCGCGAAGGCGCCACGCTGGTGGAAACCATCGAGCACATTCTGGAAGGCCTGCGCGGCTGGCAAGCAGCGTCCCGGCCAGCACCGATACCGGTGACACACCCGCTGGTGGCGCTGTTGCACGCGGCGTCCCACACCAGTGAAGGATTGGCGATTGCCAGTGGTCGACCCTTGTCCCAGGTGCTGGCGACCCTGACCGAGCTTGAACTGGAGGGTCAGGTGATCTGCGAAGGTGGGCGCTGGCTTGCACGCAGCGAGCTTTTGTAAGTGGGTTTTGTAGAGAAGATCGGTAAACTGCGCAGAGCTTTATTCCGGAGAGTGAACAATGGTCAACAGGTGGCGTGTGCTTGAAGCCGCGCGAGAAATTCGCGCGGGCGCGGTGATTGCCTATCCAACCGAGGCAGTGTGGGGCCTGGGCTGCGACCCTTGGAATGAAGAAGCCGTGGACCGTCTGTTGGCGATCAAGAACCGTTCGGTGGACAAGGGTCTGATTCTGGTCGCCGACAACATCCGCCAGTTCGACTTCCTGTTCGAAGACTTCCCGGACACCTGGATCGACCGCATGGCCAGCACCTGGCCAGGGCCGAATACCTGGCTGGTGCCGCACCAGAACCTGCTGCCGGAATGGGTCACCGGGGTGCATGACACCGTGGCCCTGCGGGTCAGTGATCATCCTTTGGTGCGGGATTTGTGCGCCGAGGTCGGCCCGCTGATTTCCACGTCGGCCAACCCCCAGGGCCGCCCCGCCGCGCGCTCTCGGTTGCGGGTGGAGCAATATTTCCGTGGCCAACTGGACCTGGTATTGGGCGGTGCCCTGGGCGGGCGCAAGAACCCGAGCCTGATCCGCGACCTGGCGACCGGGGATGTGGTGCGGCCTTCTTAAGACCGAGGCGCTGCCATCGCGGGCAAGTCGAAGCGTCGAACCGCCGCTCCCACATTTTGATTTATGAACACAATCAAGTGTGGGAGCGGGCTTGCCCGCGAAGAGGCCCTTACAGACTCCAGATATCCATTGTCTTACGGCAACAAAATGGTCGACCCGGTCGTCCGCCGCCCCGACAACTCCGTCTGCGCCTTCGCCGCGTCTGCCAGCGAGTAGCGCTGGTTGATATCGATGCGCACCTTGCCGCTCTGGATCATCGCGAACAGATCGTCGGCCATCCGTTGCAGATCCGTCGGGTTGCTGGCGTAAGTCGCCAGCGTCGGGCGGGTGACGTACAGCGAGCCCTTGGCGGCCAGAATCCCCAGGTTCACTCCGTCCACCGCACCCGATGCGTTGCCGAAGCTCACCACCAGTCCCCGTGGCGCGACGCTGTCGAGGGAGGTCAGCCAGGTGTCCTTGCCGACGCCGTCATACACCACCGGTACCTTTTTACCGTCGGTCAATTCCAGCACGCGTTGTGCGACATTTTCCTTGCTGTAATCGATGGTTTCCCAGGCACCGAGGGACTTGGCCAGCGCGGCCTTTTCCGGCGAGCTCACCGTACCGATCAGCTTCACGCCGAGGGCCTTGGCCCATTGGCAAGCCAGGGAACCTACGCCACCGGCGGCGGCGTGGAACAGGATGGTCTCGCCGCCCTTGAGCTCATAGGTCTGGCGCAGCAGGTACTGCACGGTCAGTCCCTTGAGCATCGCGCCGGCGGCTTGTTCGAAGCTGATATCGTCCGGCAAGTGCACCAGGTTGGCAGCGGGCAGCACGTGCAGGTCGCTGTAGGCGCCCAGCGGACCGCTGCCGTAGGCGACGCGATCGCCGACCTTGAACCGGGTGACGTCACTGCCCACCGCATCGACCACACCCGCGCCCTCTGCGCCCAACCCCGATGGCAACGCCGGCGGTGCATACAGGCCACTGCGGAAATAGGTGTCGATGAAGTTCAAGCCGATCGCCTCGTTGCGCACGCGAACCTGCTGCGGGCCCGGTTCGGCCGGTGTGTAGTCCACGTACTCAAGCACTTCGGGGCCGCCATGGGCACGGAACTGGATACGTTTGGCCATCTGCTCTCTCCTTGGGTCAATGTCGCGAAGCCCCCTATCGGACTCCTAAGCTTGATCTTCGTCAACTGTGGTGGCGCCCGGTGCGGTGGTATCCTGTGCGCCCATTTGCCGCCGACGCCCGATGGCCTCGTGTAGCTTTGCCCGATTCAAGGTGATGCCATGACTACCCGCACCGAGGCTGTAAAGGCCTACCTGCTTGACCTGCAAGACCGCATTTGCAGCGCCCTGGAAACCTTCGAGACGGACACTCGCTTTATCGAAGACGCCTGGACCCGGCCTGCCGGCGGCGGTGGTCGCACCCGTGTGATCGCGAATGGTTCGGTGATTGAAAAGGGCGGCGTCAACTTTTCCCACGTGTTTGGCAGCGGTCTTCCGCCGTCCGCCAGTGCCCATCGACCTGAACTGGCCGGTCGTGGCTTCGAAGCCCTGGGCGTGTCGCTGGTGATCCACCCGCACAACCCCCATGTACCGACATCCCACGCCAACGTGCGCTTTTTCATCGCCGAAAAAGACGGCGAAGAGCCGGTGTGGTGGTTCGGTGGCGGTTTCGACCTCACGCCCTACTACGGCAACGAAGAAGACTGCATCCACTGGCACCGCGTGGCCGAGCAGGCGTGTGCGCCGTTCGGCCCGGACGTGTATGCGCGCTACAAGGCCTGGTGCGACACCTATTTCCATATCAAGCATCGCAATGAGCCCCGTGGCATCGGTGGCCTGTTCTTCGATGACTTGAACGAATGGGACTTTGACACCTGCTTCGCCTTCATCCGCGCCATTGGCGACGCGTACATCGACGCCTATCTGCCCATCGTGCAGCGCCGCAAGGCCATGGCTTATACCGAGCAGCAGCGCGAGTTCCAGGAGTTCCGGCGCGGACGCTATGTCGAGTTCAATCTGGTCTACGACCGGGGCACCCTGTTCGGCCTGCAATCGGGCGGGCGTACCGAGTCGATCCTGATGTCGCTGCCACCGCAAGTGCGCTGGAGCTATGACTGGAAAGCCGAAGCCGGCAGCGAAGAGGCGCGTCTCACCGATTATTTCCTGCAGGACCGCGACTGGCTGGGCATCGCCGCGCCCAAGGCGGCTGTCTGATGGACCGTTATGTCGTGTTCGGCAACCCCATCGGCCACAGCAAGTCGCCGTTGATCCACCGCCTGTTTGCCCAGCAGACCGGCGAGCAGTTGGACTACAGCACGCTGCTGGCGCCGCTGGAGGATTTCACCGGCTGTGCCCGTGAGTTCTTTCAGCAAGGCCGTGGCGCCAATGTCACAGTCCCGTTCAAGGAGGAGGCCTATCGCCTGGCCAACACCCTGACGGAGCGCGCCCAACGTGCCGGTGCGGTGAACACCCTGAGCAAGCGGGCCGATGGCAGCCTGCTCGGTGATAACACCGACGGTGCCGGCCTGGTGCGCGACCTGACCGTCAACGCCGGATTGAACCTGCAAGGCAAACGCATCCTGTTGCTGGGCGCGGGCGGCGCGGTACGTGGTGCGCTGGAGCCACTGCTGGCCGAGCAGCCGGGTTCGCTGATCATCGCCAATCGCACGGTGGAAAAGGCCGAATTGCTCGCCGGACTGTTCGACGACCTGGGCCCGGTGTCGGCCAGCGGTTTCGATTGGCTGAGCGAGCCGGTGGACCTGATCATCAATGCCACGTCCGCCAGCCTGTCAGGCGATGTACCGCCGATTGCCGGCAGCCTTATCGAGCCGGGCAAGACCTTTTGCTACGACATGATGTACGCCAAGGAACCCACCGCGTTTTGCCGCTGGGCCACTGAGCAAGGTGCAGCCGTGGCGATGGATGGTTTGGGGATGCTCGTTGAGCAGGCCGCGGAAGCGTTCTTCCTGTGGCGCGGGGTGCGCCCGGAGTCGGCACCGGTGCTCGCCGAACTGCGTCGCCAGTTAGCTTGAATGTGGGCATAGTCAATGTGGGAGCTGGCTTGCCTGCGATAGCGGTGTGTCAGTACCCAATGAGCGGGCTGATACTCCGC